>NZ_WBRZ01000226.1:0-8655 GCF_008923895.1 Pseudomonas sp. GXM4 | reverse complement strand
CATTCCCCCTGTAGGAGCTGCCGAAGGCCGCGATCTTTTGATCTTTCTTTCACACCATATCGACCAATCCCCTTCTAGACTTTCCCTATCAGCCGAAAACCGGCGCGGGAGAGTGCGATGTGGCGGTGCGTGGGGTTGTTGGGTGTTGTATTGGCGCTGGGCGGTTGCCAGACCACCCATGAAGACTTGATCGCCAAGGGTTATCCACCGGCCTTCGCCGACGGTTTCGATGACGGTTGCGTCAGCGGCCGGCAAGCGGCAGGTTCGATCAGCGGCGAGTTTCGCAAGAACGTGCCGCGCTATCTCAAGGACCAGCAATACGCCGACGGCTGGGTCGACGGCTTCCGCCAATGTCAGGCGATGCTCGAAAACAAGGATCGCGAGCAATATCGCAACGAGCATTGGGACGAACGCGAACGCGCCTGGCAGCAGCAGAAGGACCAGGACGTCGGGCGGGCTTATCGCTCGCAATAGGTCGCTTGCAGACATCCAGTGAAACCAAATGCCGGCAATCATGGCCCAAATCCTTTAACAGGAGGACTTCATGAGTCGCGCATTCGTCAACGAAGACAACGCCGCCGCGCAGGCCGATCAGCCGGTCGAACGTCAGGTCAGCACGCAGCCCAACTACGTCACCCCACAAGGGCTGGCGCAGTTGCAGGCGAAAGTCATCGAGCTGCAAAGCCTGCACGCTGAGCAAACGGCCAAGGGCGAGCAGGCCGACAAACAACGTCTCGCCGATCTGCAACGGGATCTGCGTTATTTCACTCAACGCCTGAGCAGCGCCCAAGTCGCAGTCGCTGCGACTTCCACCGACAAGGTGCAGATCGGTAGCTGGGTGACTTTTGCCGATGAACACGACACTGAACACCGCGTGCAACTGGTCGGCGAGGATCAGGCCGACGCCAGTCAGGGCCTGATCAACTGGGCCTCACCGCTGGGCCGGGCCTTGCTCGGCGCCCGGCTCAACGATGAAGTGCTATGGCAGCGACCTGCCGGCGATCAACTGATCGAAGTGATCCGCATCGAACCGGCTTAAACCACGCCTTGCGCCAACATCGCATCGGCGACTTTGACGAAGCCGGCAATGTTCGCGCCTTTGACGTAATTGATCTGACCGTTGTCTTCGCCGTAATGCACGCAGGCGTGGTGGATCGACTGCATGATCGCGTGCAGCTTGCTGTCCACCTCGCCCGCCGTCCACAGCAGGCGCATGGCGTTCTGCGACATCTCCAGACCGCTGACGGCCACACCGCCGGCATTCGACGCCTTGCCCGGTGCGAACAGAATGCCGGCCTCGATAAAGATATCCACAGCCGCCAGCGTGGTCGGCATGTTCGCGCCTTCAGCCACACAGACGCAGCCATTGCGCAGTAGCGTGCGCGCGGCTCCGGCATCGAGTTCGTTTTGCGTCGCGCAGGGCAGCGCGATGTCGCACGGCAGCGACCACGGATGTTGGCCGGCGCGGAATTCCAGACCATGGGCGCTCGCCAGTTCGCTGATGCGCCCACGTTTAACGTTCTTCAACTCCAGCAGCGCCAGCCACTGTTCTTCGCTCAGTCCTGCTTCGCAGTACAGCGTGCCTTCGGAGTCGGACAGGGAAATCACTTTGCCGCCCAGGTCCATCACTTTGCGCGCCGCGTACTGGGCAACGTTGCCGGAACCGGAAATCGCCGCGCGCTTGCCTTCGACGCTCTGCCCGCGGCGCTTGAGCATCTCCTCGGCGAAGTACACGCAGCCGAAACCGGTGGCTTCCGGGCGAATCAGGCTGCCGCCGTAGGTCACGCCCTTGCCGGTGAGGACGCTGGTGAACTGGTTGCTCAGGCGCTTGTACTGGCCAAAGAGGAAACCGATCTCCCGCGCACCGACACCGATATCACCGGCCGGCACGTCAACGTCGGCGCCGATGTGGCGATACAGCTCGCTCATGAACGCCTGGCAGAAGCGCATGACCTCGGCGTCGCTCTTGCCCTTCGGGTCAAAGTCGGAACCGCCCTTGCCGCCGCCCATGGGCAGGGAGGTCAGCGAGTTCTTGAAGGTCTGCTCGAAGGCGAGGAATTTCAGCACGCCGAGATTCACCGACGGATGAAAACGCAAGCCGCCCTTGTACGGACCGATGGCGCTGTTCATCTGGATACGGAAGCCGCGATTGACCTGGACCCTGCCCTGATCGTCGACCCACGACACCCGAAACACCAGCGCACGCTCCGGCTCGCAGATGCGCTCGAGAATCCCCGAAGTCAGGTAATGCGGATTGGCTTCAAGAAACGGCCACAGACTGCGCAGGACTTCTTCGACAGCCTGGTGGAATTCGGGTTGATCCGGGTCGCGTTTTTTCAGGCGCGCAAGGAAGGATTCGACGGATTCGATCATGGGCAAAGTCTCGGCAAATTTATTGTCGTTGGAGGAGATTGGGCCGGACTGTAACAAACGAATTGCGCACAGGAACAGAGCAAAATGTCGCAGTTATGAAATTAAATGGTGCACAGGATATAAATCCGGCTGGTTTTTGCCAATTTTTGCACCTGAATGGTGAGATCAAATTCAAGTGATGCACCAACAGTTATACCGCCATCGCTGGCAAGCCAGCTCCCACAGTGGACATCGGTGAAACACCTATCTCGAACACCCCACAAAACCCTGTGGGAGCTTGGCTTGCCAGCGATGAATCCAACTCGGTATCCCTGAAAAACTAGGCGAAAAAAAACGGAGCCCGAAGGCTCCGCTCTTGTGCAACCAACCCGATATCAGGCCAGTTTCTTGTGACGCACCCGGTGAGGCTGGGCCGCTGCTTCGCCGAGGCGCTTTTTGCGGTCGGCTTCGTACTCGGTGTAGTTGCCTTCGAAGAACACCGCTTGCGAGTCGTCTTCGTACGCCAGGATGTGCGTGGCGACACGGTCAAGGAACCACCGATCGTGGGAGATCACAATCGCCGCGCCAGGGAAGTCCAGCAGGGCTTCTTCCAGCGAACGCAGGGTTTCCACGTCGAGGTCGTTGGACGGTTCGTCGAGCAGCAGGACGTTGCCGCCCTCCTTCAGGGTCAGCGCCAGGTGCAGACGACCGCGCTCACCGCCGGACAGATCCTTGACGAACTTCTGCTGATCGCCGCCCTTGAAGTTGAAGCGACCGACGTAGGTACGCGACGGGATCTCGTAGTTGCCGATGCGGATCTGGTCGGAACCGTCGGAAATCTGCTGGAACACGGTCTTGCTGCCGTCGAGGTCTTCACGGCTCTGGTCGACGCAGGCCAGTTGCACGGTTTCACCGATTTCGATGCTGCCCGAATCCGGAGTTTCCTTGCCCATGAGCATGCGGAACAGCGTCGACTTACCGGCACCGTTACCACCGATCACGCCGACAATGGCGCCTTTCGGCATGGAGAACGACAGGTTGTCGATCAGCACGCGATCGCCGTAGCCCTTGGTGACGTTCTTGAATTCGATGACCTTGTCGCCCAGGCGTGGACCGGCCGGGATGTAGATCTCGTTGGTCTCGCTGCGCTTCTGGAATTCCTGCGATTGCATTTCTTCGAAGCGTTGCAGACGTGCCTTGGATTTCGACTGGCGGGCCTTGGCGCCTTTGCGCACCCACTCCAGTTCTTCCTTCATGGCTTTTTCATGAGCCGACTGCTGCTTGGATTCTTGGGCCAGGCGATCGGACTTGGCTTCGAGCCAGCCCGAATAGTTGCCCTCGTAAGGAATGCCCGCGCCGCGGTCGAGTTCCAGAATCCAGCCGGCGACATTGTCGAGGAAGTAACGGTCGTGCGTGATCGCGACCACGGTGCCCGGGAAGTCGTGGAGGAAATGCTCCAGCCACGCCACCGAATCGGCATCCAGGTGGTTGGTCGGTTCGTCGAGCAGCAGCATGTCTGGTGCGGACAGCAGCAGACGGCACAGGGCGACACGACGCTTTTCACCACCGGACAGGTGTTCGACTTTCGCGTCCCAGGCCGGCAGACGCAGTGCATCGGCAGCGACTTCCAGCTGGCGCTCGAGGTTGTGGCCGTCGCTGGCCTGCAGAATCGCTTCGAGCTTGGCCTGTTCAGCAGCAAGCTTGTCGAAGTCGGCGTCCGGGTCGGCGTAGGCCGCGTAGACCTCGTCCAGACGCGCTTGCGCATCCTTGATCACGCTGACCGCTTCCTCGACCACTTCACGCACGGTCTTGGCAGGGTCGAGCTGCGGCTCTTGCGGCAGGTAACCGATGTTCAGGTCCGGCATCGGACGGGCTTCGCCTTCGAACTCGGTGTCGACGCCGGCCATGATCTTCAGCAGCGTGGATTTACCCGAACCGTTGAGGCCGAGCACGCCGATCTTGGCGCCGGGGAAGAAGGACAGCGAAATGTTCTTGAGGATTTCCCGCTTCGGCGGAACAACTTTGCCCAGCCGATGCATGGTGAAGACGTATTGAGCCATGGAGAACCTTGGGTCAGTGACAGATGAATGATTGGAGCGCAGGCGATGCCTGGCCAGACTGTGCGCGTCGTTCACTTGATCGCGATCAATGCGTGCGCGCTGGAAGAAGTCTGATTGTAGGGGCTGGAACGCCCCCGGTCTAACCGGCAAAGCTACCTTAATGCTGGAAGGCAGTCCAGCCGAGAGGGGCTGGCACTTCGCCACGAGTCAAGGCATGCTAGCCGCCCTTCGGGCGTCCGGCTTATAGTGCACGTCGCGCCAGTCCAGCCAAATCGCAGGATCACAGCTTGACCAATGTCACTCCGCCAGCCTCTGTGAGCAGCACCCCACCGGCGCCCGGCTCGCCCCTGCGCGGGACATTAAAGGGTGCGCTGGCCACCCTCGTGCTGTTATTGCTCGCGTTGCTGTTCTGGCAACTGCTCGATCAATTGCGCGAAACTCAGAAAAATCAGCGCCAATACACCATCGACTACACCGCCGACCTCGCCGCCCAGGTCAGCCTGAACATGGCGCTGAACGCGCAAATCGCCCTCAATCTGCTACCGATCGTCGAACAACCGCAAACCGCCGACGAACAGCAGATGCTCCTGCGCAAGTTGCAGCGTTCGCTGCCCGATCTGCGCAGCATGGCCCTGCTCTCGCCCTCCGGCCGGATCATCAGCGACAGCGCCACCGACAGCTCCGACGCCGATTACCTGACTGAACTGGTGCGCCGCAGCCGTGCCCAGGCGCATTACTTCAGCAATGCCGATGACGGCTCGGTGGTGCATCTGCTACTGCATCAGGCCAGCGGCAGCAGTCGCGGTTACTGGGCCTTGCGCCTGACGCCAACCTTCTTCGACTCGCTGACCAAACAGGACGCCACCGCCCTGCGCCCGTTGTGGCTGGTGGAAAATCGCCTCAATCACCAGATCATCAGCCGCGACGCCGGGCTGCCCTCGGTCAAGGCTGGCGGGCTGACGCCTGACGATGTCGCCAACACCGTGCTGACCGTGCCGCTGAGCAGCAGCGACTGGCAACTGCGCGGGCTGTTCGACCGCCAGCGCGTACTGGAAGAGTTGCTACCGGCGTTCATCGGCAAATGCCTGCTCGGCCTGGCGTTCTCGATGTTGCCGGTGATCGCGCTGCTGAACATGCGTCGGCGTCAGCGCCAGGTGCATGAAGGCCGGCGGCGTTATCAGGATATTTTCGAAGGCACCGGCGTGGCCTTGTGCGTGCTTGACCTGTCCGGCCTCAAGCAGATGTTCGACAAGGCGCAGATCCAGACCAGCGACCAGCTCAAGGCCTGGCTCGACCAACCGCAGCAGCGCCAGCAGTTGCTCGCGGAAATGCGCGTCACCGAAGTCAACCAGGTCGCCCTGCAACTGCTCGATGTGCATTCCTGCGACGATGCCTGGCAACTGCTGATCGATGGCCAGCGCCATCCGCAGTGCGCGATCGGTCAGCAGATCCTCGACGCCGTCCTGCAACAGCAGAAGCAGCTGGAACTGGAAATCAAACTGCCCAACAGCAATGGTCGCGACCAGCACCTGTGGATGGTCCTGCGCCTGCCGAGCGAGCAGCACGACTATAAAGCGGTGATTCTCAGCATCAACGACATCACCAGCCGCAAGCTGATCGAGCTGTCGTTGCTGGAGCGCGAAGGCTTCTGGTCGGACGTGGTGCGCACCGTGCCCGATCATCTGTATGTGCAGGACGTGATCAGCCAGCGGATGATTTTCAGCAACCACCACCTCGGCCAGACCCTGGGCTACAACCGCACTGAACTGCATCAGATGGGCGAATACTTCTGGGAAATCCTCCTGCACCCGGAAGACGCCGACTATTACCATCGCTCGCGGCAGTTGCAGCGCCACGCCGGTTACAGCCAGCTGTTGCAATGCCAGTTGCGCTTCCGTCATCGCGACGGCAAGTGGCGGCGCTTCGACATCCGTGAACAGGCGCTGGCGCGGGACAAGCACGATCAGGTCACGCGGATCATCGGCGTGGCCAAGGACATCACCGAACAGATCGAGGCCAGCGAATCGCTGCGTGACAGCGAGCAGCGTTACCGCATGCTCGCCGAAAGCATCAGCGACGTGATTTTCTCCACCGACAGCAAGCTCTCGCTGAACTACGTCAGCCCCTCGGTGCAGGCCGTGCTCGGTTACAACGCCGAATGGATCTTCCAGAACGGCTGGCAATCGATCATCGCCAATCCCGGGCAACTGAACGGCATTCATGTGCTGATGGACCGCGTCAGCAAGGCGCTGGACAAGCCCGAGCAACTGGCATTGCTGCGCAGTCAGGTGCAAACGCAGCTGTTCCTCTTCGATTGCCTGCGCGCCGACGGCCGCAAGATTCCGATCGAACTGCGCCTGGTCCTGGTGTGGGACGAACACGGCGCGTTCGAAGGCGTGCTCGGCGTCGGCCGCGATATCAGCCAGCAGCGCCGTGCCGAAAAAGATCTGCGCATGGCCGCCACGGTATTCGAGCACTCGACTTCGGCAATCCTGATTACCGACCCGGCCGGCTACATCGTCCAGGCCAACGAAGCGTTCAGTCGGGTCAGCGGCTACAGCGTCGGCGAAGTGCTCGACCAGTTGCCGAACATGCTCACCGTCGACGAGCAGCAGGACGCGCACTTGCGCTACGTGCTCAAGCAGTTGCACGAGCACAGCACCTGGGAAGGCGAAGTGTGGATGAAGCGCCGTAACGGCGAGCACTACCCTGCGTGGGTCGGCATTACTGCCGTGCTCGACGATGAGGGCGATCTGGCCAGTTACGTGTGTTTCTTCAGCGACATCAGCGAGCGCAAGGCCAGCGAGCAGCGCATCCACCGCCTCGCCTATTACGACGCCCTCACCCACCTGCCGAACCGCACGCTGTTCCAGGATCGTCTGCACACCGCGCTGCAAGCGGCCGAACGGCAGAAGTCGTGGGTGGTGCTGATGTTCCTCGACCTCGACCGTTTCAAACCGATCAACGACTCCTTGGGCCACGCCGCCGGCGACCGCATGCTCAAGGACATGGCCACGCGCCTGCTGGCCTGCGTCGATGACGATGACACCGTGGCGCGCATGGGCGGCGACGAATTCACCCTGCTGCTGCAGCATCGCTCCAACCGAGAATTGGCGCTGAACCGGGCGATTCACGTAGCCGAGCAGATTCTCGCCAGCCTGGTGCGGCCGTTCGTGCTTGAGGGCCGCGAGTTCTTCGTCACCGCCAGTATCGGCATCGCCCTGAGTCCGCAGGACGGCAATGAACTCAGCCAGTTGATGAAGAACGCCGACACGGCGATGTACCACGCCAAGGAACGCGGCAAGAACAACTTCCAGTTCTATCAGGCCGACATGAACGCCAGTGCGCTGGAGCGCCTGGAACTGGAAAGCGATTTGCGCCATGCGCTGGAGCAGAACGAATTCGTCCTGTATTACCAGCCGCAGTTCAGTGGCGACGGCAAGCGTTTGACCGGCGCCGAAGCGCTGCTGCGCTGGCGCCATCCGCGTCGCGGGCTGGTGCCGCCGGGGGATTTCATTCCGGTGCTGGAAGAGCTCGGCCTGGTGGTGGACGTTGGCGACTGGGTCATCAGCGAGGCCTGTCGACAGCTGAAAACCTGGCACCAGCAACGGGTGCGGGTGCCGAAGGTCTCGGTGAACATTTCCGCACGGCAGTTCTCCGACGGCCAGTTGGGTACGCGAATCGCGACGATCCTGCGCGAAACCGGCCTGCCGCCGGCGTGTCTGGAGCTGGAACTGACCGAAAGCATCCTGATGCGCGAAGTCAGCGAGGCGATGCAGATTCTTGCCGGGCTGAAGAACCTCGGCCTGAGCATCGCGGTCGATGACTTCGGCACCGGTTATTCATCGCTCAACTACCTCAAGCAATTCCCGATCGACGTGCTGAAGATCGACCGCACCTTCGTCGACGGCCTGCCGTCCGGCGAACAGGACGCGCAGATCGCCCGGGCGATCATTGCCATGGCCCACAGCCTGAACCTGGCGGTGATCGCCGAGGGTGTGGAAACCCACGAGCAACTGGACTTCCTGCGTGAGCATGGCTGCGATGAGGTGCAGGGTTACCTGTTCGGACGGCCGATGCCGGCGGGACGGTTTGAAGCGCAGTTCTGTAACGATGCGCTGTTCATGTTCGACTGACGGCCTGCGGCGCGCCCGAAAAGATCGCAGCCTTCGATCGTTCCCACGCTCCGCGAGGGAATGCCTAACTGGACGCTCTGCGTCCGCTTCGGCAGGTGACGCGGAGC
>NZ_WBRZ01000225.1:0-8676 GCF_008923895.1 Pseudomonas sp. GXM4 | reverse complement strand
CAGCCTGGGTGGGCATATATCCCTATCAGCAAAAAAATCGGCGACAAAAACCAAAACAATATTTGCTTTATTTGTACACAAAAGCATAATCCACTGCGTGCGAGTTCCTGACTACACGGTCAACAAATTCGCGTATGCCTCAAAGGGCCGCTGCCACCCCTCATGGGTCCGGCCCTGGAAATAACAATAAAACTCTTGAGGAGTACTCGCTGTGGAAAGCCGCAAATCCGAAGCACCGCCGCTCGAGCTCACGCCGCCATTACGCAATGGCCTGCTGGAGCGTCTGTTCAAACTCAGCTTGCATGGCACCACGGTGAAGACCGAGCTGATTGCCGGTCTGACAACCTTCATCACCATGGCTTACATCATTTTCGTCAACCCGAACATCATGGCCGATGCCGGGATCGATCACGGCGCAGCCTTCGTCGCCACCTGTATCGCTGCCGCATTGGGCTGCCTGTTGATGGGGCTCTACGCCAACTGGCCGGTCGGCCTGGCGCCGGGCATGGGCCTCAATGCTTTCTTCACCTACACCGTGGTCGGCACCATGGGCTACAACTGGGAAACCGCCCTCGGCGCGGTGTTTGTCTCGGGCGTGCTGTTCATGTTCCTGACCTTTTCGCGGATTCGCGAGTGGCTGCTCAACAGCATTCCGGTCAGCCTGCGGTTTGCCATGGGCGCCGGTGTCGGTCTGTTCCTGGGCCTGATCGGGCTGAAGACTGCCGGCATCGTCGTCGACAGCCCGGCCACCCTGATCAAACTTGGCTCGCTGCGCGAACCCGGCCCGTTGCTCGCCGCGATCTGCTTCCTGATGATCGCGATCCTCAGTTACCACCGCGTGTTCGGTGCGATTCTGATCAGCATCATCACCGTCACCCTCGCCGGTTGGGGCCTGGGTCTGGTCCACTACGAGGGCATCATGTCCGCGCCGCCGAGCCTGGCGCCGACCTGGATGGCAATGAACGTCGCCGGCGTGTTCAACGTCAGCATGATCAGCGTAGTGCTGGCCTTCCTCTTCGTGCACATGTTCGACACCGCCGGCACGCTGATGGGCGTGGCCCAGCGCGCCAACCTTGTCGCCGCTGACGGTCGCATCGAGAACCTTTCCCGAGCCATGAAGGCAGATAGCGCCTCTAGCGTATTCGGCGCCGTGGTTGGCGTGCCCCCAGTGACAAGTTACGTGGAAAGCGCCGCCGGCGTAGCCGCTGGTGGTCGGACTGGTCTTACCGCCGTCACCGTGGGTGTGCTATTTATAGCGGCCATGTTTTTCGCACCGCTGGCTGGCATGATTCCCGCTTATGCCACAGCAGGTGCCCTGATTTACGTGGCGATGCTGATGATGGGCGGCATGGCCCACATCGAATGGGACGAGGCTACCGACGCCATTCCGGCGATTGTCACGGCGATCATGATGCCGCTGACCTTCTCCGTCGCCGACGGCATCGCGCTGGGCTTTATTACTTACGTCGCGTTGAAGGCCGGCACCGGCAAGTACAAGGAAATTTCCGTCAGCCTGTGGGTGCTCTGCGCGATCTTCATCGCCAAGTTCATCTTCCTGTAAGCGCTGCGCGGTTCAGGCTTCAAACCAGCCTCACCCTCACCGGTGGGGCTTTTGCACATCTCGATAACAACAAAGGAGCAAAACGATGAGTCTGGAAACCTGGCTGCTATTCAGTGGCGCTGCACTGGTGGTGATCCTGATCCCGGGGCCACTGTCATTGCTGATGATCAGCAACAGTCTGAATTACGGTTTACGCAGGTCGTACCCCGCGTTCCTGGGTGGCGTGATCGCCTCGATCTGCCTGCTCAGCGCTTCGGCACTGGGGCTTGGCGCTCTGTTGCTGGCCTCGGAACAGTTGTTCAGCGCGCTGAAAATCATCGGTGCGCTGTACCTTTTTTATCTCGCCTGGCAGAGCTGGCAACAGTCGCGTCAGCCATCGACGGGTGCCGAAGTACCCGAAGCCGCACCGGTGCCGCGTTTTCGCACATTGTTCGGACGCGCTTTTGTACTGGGTGCGAGCAACCCTAAGGACATCCTGTTTTTCGCCGCGTTTCTTCCACAGTTCCTCCGCGCAGACCAACCGTTTCTGCCGCAGTTACTGATCATGATTGCGACCTGGGTAGTGCTCGATCTGTGCTGCAAACTGGCTTACGGTCTGGGTGCCAATGGTGCCGCACGTTATTTGCGCAGCGGCAAAGGCCAGAGTTGGTTCAATCGGGTGAGTGCCGGACTGTTTGGTGGTGCTGGCGCGGCATCGTTGCTTGGCAGCCACTGACTGAAAAGCGCCACTATTGATTATCCTGCCGGAATGGATCTCGGGCAGGATCATGTTGTTCATGAATCAATTAAGTGTGAGCAACATCCAGTCCCTGATATGCAATAGATAGCAACAACCCTTCGATATACAGGTCTCGAAAGGCCAACGTAATATCCTTGGCCTTAACAACAATTGCCGGAACAAGGAAGTTCTAATGGCCACACTTATACGCGAAGCAATAGCACAAACCGACCCTGCAATACATGCGGACACGCAACCTGTTTCCGATACCGTCATAATTATGGATTTGGGCTATGAATCCAACGAATACAAGCCTTCAACCATCGACCATGGCCAAACCAGTGGAAAATCGAGTCAGTTGCAAATGGTGGACGAAGTGTTCGGCCCTTTGGAGATTGGCGATATTTCGATTACTCGTACAGCGCTCGACGGACTAGGCGCAACAATTGACGGTCAGCCATTGAATGGCCAGAACAGCTTCTTTCGCCGCCCCAAACTTTCTTTTATCAATAGCTTGCAGTTCGACGCCAATAAAGTTGAACACTTTCTGAAAACTTCAACAGGCAGCGATGGCTACTTGTTACCCACGCTCCTGTTTGAAATGGCCAGCCAGCGCCCGCTTTGCGCCCCTCAGCTCTTGAGGGAAAACAATGCCAATGAAAAGGTAGCCGGCAATTACCGCGACAAACTGGTAAAACTTCTGAGCGCAGCACAGTCGCTTGATCTACAACACGTGCACGTCCCCAAACATCATCCCCGCTGGGCGGCATTGACCAAAAGCTACGCGACGCTGGGCTCCAGCCTGGGCATCCAGGGTTTCGGCATTTTCATGGGGATTCGTGGCGTAATCGATGCGATCAAAGCCGATAACCGTGCTGAAGTAGCGATAAACAGCGCGGGCATTGCGTCGGAGCTGGCCTCCATCGCGGCCGATGTCACGGTCAGTAAAATAGCCACACAGATGCTCACAGCCGGACAGAATGCTTACCGGGACTTCGCCCGAACACGCTTCGCCCTCAGACTGGGTCGATCGGGCGGTCTGGTCGGCGGCATGCTGACGCTGCCCTTCGACATCTTTACCGCCGTGAGATCCATGAACGCCGCTGAGAATGCCACCGGCAAAGAGGCTATGGATCATTACGTCAGCGCTGGCCTGAGCATTACCAGTGCAGCCATGACCGTCATTCTCGGCACTGCCGCGATGGCCGGTTTCTCGCTTGCCGGCCCCGTCGGGCTTGCAGCCGGCGCGATTCTCGCCATTGGCTCGCAGGTCTACGGTGCGGTACGTATCGTTGACGACATAGATGACTACATCGAATTAACCGTTGATGAGCGGTGGCGTAGCGGATGGTTTTCGTTCTGCATGATGGACGTCGACGAAAGCGTTCAAAACCGCTATATCAAGGCCAAAACACTACTTCAACACTCATTGCAGTTAAAAAAGACCGCGAGAACGCTACTCGATGGCCCCTTGAAAGAGAGCACCGAAGCCATCGTCAATGGCAAGTTTGATGTACGCCTGAAACCGACGCGGGTCTGGAAACGAAACTGGTGGACCAAACAGGATGCGTGGGAGTCGGTCAATGTCCCTGAAGTGGTAGGCACCGATGACATCATTGATGCAAGCGCAGGGGTTACAAAAGATACACCCGGCGCGGAACTGGGAGTTGCGGCAGAGGGCAAAAACATTCTGTGGTTTCTCAGCGAGGGTAACGACTCGATCAAAGGTGTAGAAAAAAAACCCAACACGTTCTATTACAAGTCAGGAAAAAAACAACTGTCGGGCGGTGAAGGCAATGACCAGTTCCTGTTTGAGAACGCAGCCGCTTTCCTCGAAAAGGACAGCCATGTTGCAGAATATTCAACGCTGAGCGGCGGCGCAGGAAATGACACACTGGTACTTGGCGGCAATTACTCCTCTCGTGATACGAACAGAACTGGCTATGACATAGATTTGCTGGCCGGAACATTGCAGATCATCACCAGCGATGTCGATGCCGAGAATAACAAGATATCCATCCTGCACAGTTTGCTGGACAGTATCGAAAATATTGAAACAGTCCATCGCGCAGCAAGCGTTGTAACCGGCACTGCGCAAAACAACGTCATCAAATCACGGGGCAGCGACATCATTGAAGCTGGCGCCGGAGACGATCAGATATTCCTCTCCCACGAAAAAGCAAAAGCGTCGGGAGGCGCCGGTGCGGATCAATATTACATTGCGCATGTGGCTGGTCGTTTTTCCATTATCGATGATGGTGAACAGACCAGTTATATCGTCATGAATTGGCGCAAGGACCTGATTGAGTCCTGGGCTATCGAGGGCAATGACCTGGTCATCCGCTCAGGCTTCGAAACTCATGACAATCCCAAAAACGTATTGACCATTCATGACGTTTACAAGAAAAACGAAGGCACAAGAAAGCTGAGCAACAAAAATCTGATTTTCATAACCAGTGATGATTGCCATTTCAGACTTGACCTGCCTGAAACAATCCCGGATGGCCACACCGCCGATATACCGGAAATTTTCGTCAAACGTGGCAAACCGGTAACACCGATCATTATTTATGCGCCGGAATGCTGGATCCGACACCGCAAGGAAGCGAGCTATTACGTACCGAGAACCGGCAAGGCCAACACTTTCTACGCGGTTTTACGTCCGGATGTCATAACCCGGATATATCTGGACTTCACCAGTGATGAGCTGACAAAAGCCGAGGCGCATTTTTTCTCCGACAAACCCAAGTCATATCGACTGACTGTCGGCTGCCATCTCGTCTATCACTTCGGCGCGAAGACCATCAAGCTGAATTATTACTCGGCTGCGCGTAGCGAAGACGATAACGACAATATCATCAAGATCCTGCGAACCATGGCCGTGCGACCGTTCGGCCGTTATGTGTTGATTTTCAAGGACGGTGTCGTTGCAAACGCTGGTCTTACAGCGGAAACCGACATCCCGCCAGCCTTTACTGACTTCTCGGTCTCGAGGCATTGGGTAACCCAGATGAAAGTGCCACTCACGGGTCGTTCTCGACAGTGCTTTTATGCGCTGCCTGAGAAAGCGGGTTACTCGCTTGGCACTACGAGGAGTTGCGCAATGCCGATACCACTGGCCGTGCAAACCAGCATGGACGCCTATGAAGGAGTGGGTGCGAGTTATCTCATCCACGTACTGCCTGACATGACTATCAGACTCTCGACTCCTGGCGCGCTCGCCAATGCCAAAGAGCGGCTTCCCTACTCATCCACCTGGGAACTTGATGCAACGCAGCTCGGCGAGATCGATATAAAACTCGAAGAAAACCGGCTTTCCATCGGCACTACCACTTTTTATCTGCCTGTCTATGAAAGCGAGGATTTGATAGACCAGATCCGCGTTATTGCCACCGGTGGAGTTGTACATACGGTCGATCTGGTCTTTGACCGTGTCTATCTGGATGGTCTCGATGCACGTTTTTTTGAAGAGCCCGACGCCTCAAAAGCACTCCCGCAAGCTCTTGCCGCATTGGCCAATGACGAAGTCAAAGTCTGGAACATTATCTGCCTTAACGACCAGACCGCGCGCGTGGGCTACAACTTTGCCGCGCATGGCTGGGTATTGCGTGCCGACAAATCCCGCATCGAAAAGTCTGCTTTAAGGGTGGTGAATCGCTGCAACCACCAAACCAACATTTTCGGCCCCGTTTCTGTGATGAAAGTGCCTCCCGCGTAATTCGCCGGTCGTTCGTCAATAAACCCATTTTTTCGAGCGTTGCTGTCTACGCGGCACTTGCACGCGTCTGCGCGCTCTTTTACCGAGCATTCCCCATGGCCAAGTCACCCAAAAAAGTCCCTGCAGTAAAACCACCCAATGCCCCCGATGCTGGACATTCCGGCTCACCGCCTCTCGTCAGCCGTATGGGCCTGGACATGCCTGACGCCCTGCTTCTGGGCATCGATTCACCGGCCGTCAGTCAAGCGGCAAGCACATCTGCCGCAGCCAGAACACCGCCCACGGTTACTGTTCACGCCCTGCCGGATGCAACGGAAAACTTCAGCGCCACTCGTAACGCAATCGCCTGGCCGCAAGAGCGTTTCCACGAACTGGTACCCGTGGCGCAGAACGAAGGTTTGTTCACCGGACCGGATCAGCGCACGTACGCTCAGATCGCTAATGAAGGCCAGTTCGTCGTCGAACAGGACGGGCAAGGCAATTATCATGTGCCTCTGACCTTCGCACCCGGTGTGCCCGGCCTGCCCCTGACCCGCCTCGAGGGTCAGACGACTTGGCAGATCCGGCGGCCCGAGAGGCTATCCAACCGGCCTGCATCCGCCACCCCCAACCTGCCCTCATACATCTCGCCGGCCGACGCCATGACGCTGAGCAAGCCTGAGCTGGCAACGGAGGGCCTTCGATACAACAGACTCAGGCAGACCTTCGTAACGACGGTGGACGGCACGGTCATGGTGCGCAAAAACAAGGATGGCGAATACCAACAAGCGTTTGCCTCGACGAGCAATGCACCCGACGTTTTCTTCGAGCAAATCCCCGGCACTGTTTTCTGGCGACAAAAACCGCCAGGGGCGAAGCCATCGCAAACGCAAGGCCAATCCAGCCAGCCAGGCGAACAGACCGACCAGGCAACACCTGGCCCGAGCAAGCGTCCCCGACTTGCCGAAGCCGCAGAGACGCTAACTGCGGCGACAGCCAAGCCGTCCTCTGACAACGACCAGACGCCGTATTTCTGGCTTCCCTGGGGGCATCTGAACAAACCTGCGCACACCGAATCGGTACAGCTTGGCTGGCTGCATTATCCAATCGTTCCGGTTGGCTCGAATACGGCGCCCACCGTGTATTTCGTATGTCATCCCGAGTTTTTCCCGAGCGGTTTCGACGCTTTCGAGAACATGCTGAAAAACGCCCCCGAGCAACAGCCGGTGGCGACGTTTCGAATCGGCAGCGATCCAGGTGAAGTCCATCCGGGCAAACGCTTTTTCGAAGAGCCGATAACAACGTCCGTCGCTCGCGCGTTCCCTGATTTTTCGCAAGCGACAACGACAGCCGTTGCCCGCAGGTTATTCGAACTCGCCGATCATTCCCCGACGATTACCGGCACCGGCCTGATCAACGTTCAGGCCGTCTTGCATCAATGGAAACAATTGCCGTTTTCCACAGCACCTGATTTTGCCGACCCGCTGAATATGCTCGCCATAGCGCCGGACATCGATCTGGGGGGCAAGCGGCTTATCCCGATGCCTTCCCAGACCGACAGCGAATTGCAACGCCTGACCTTTGATCCACAGCACTTCTCCTCCGCCTGGAATCATTACAAGACCTATCCATCAGATCTGAATCTGCGGCGATTGCTCGGCGCGTTGCTGGTCGGCTGTGGTTACGAGCTGTTTCCACTGACCTATGAACACAGAATGCCGACGCTGGTATTCAAACGAGCCGGTCACGATCAAATCTTCTTTTTGAAACTGGGGGCAATCAGTCAAGCCGGCCTGACTCACGTTCCTGGCAACGAACTGACAGAACCGAGCTTGCCCGCCAGAATCGGTCAGGACGCCTTCAAGGCACTGACCGATGCAGCGGAGCAGAACAAAGTGGTATGGCTGATAGGAGGCGTATTGAAGGTCGCGTCCACGCCAGACTCGGTGTTCATTATTCGCGAGCGCTGAGCCGAGACTCGACTGCGCCGGCAGTTGCACCGTAAACACGCATAAAAAAAGCCCGCAGTGTGAGCGGGCGAAAGACCAAAGAAGCTATATGCGCAGTCGCTTCCCGGTGGGGGCAGCTGCTTGGGGGTCAACTGCCCCGATACGTGGAATAGCTGTAAGGCGAAATCAGCAGGGGCACGTGATAGTGCTCCTGCTCGGCGGAAATGCCGAAACGCAGTACGACGACATCGAGAAACGCCGGCTCGGGCAGTTGTACGCCACGGGCGCGGTAGTAATCGCCGGCATGGAACTGCACCTGATAAACCCCGGTGCGATAATCGTCGCCTTGCAGCAACGGCGCATCGACCCGGCCATCGCTGTTGGTTGTCGCACTGGCGACCAATTCCAGGTGCGATCCTTCAACGCGGTACAGCTCGACCTTGATCGAGCTGCCCGGGCAACCGTGTGCAGCGTCCAAAACGTGTGTTGTCAAACGTCCCATTGATTCTGCGCGCCCGGCCGCAACAAGCGGTCAGACTTCGCGCCTCCCGAAGTCAGTTGAAAAGGAGACCGCACCGTTTCGGAGCACGAAACGCTGCGGCGAGCGACTGATTAAGACACTTTTCAAAAAAATTGTACACAATAAAAACGACATTTTTCGCTTCCCCCCCGCCATCCGGGCCTTAATCGCCAATTCGCAGGCAAAGCGCCTGATCATTGAACCTTCTATTCATTAGCTGACTGGTCAGGC
>NZ_WBRZ01000224.1:0-8713 GCF_008923895.1 Pseudomonas sp. GXM4 | reverse complement strand
GAAAAATCAAAGGATCGCAGCCTCGTTGCACTCGTCAGCTCCTACACGAAGTTAGCGGTGTTTAAAGTCAGGTGGCGACGCGCGCGCCAGCCAGACTCCCGCTCAACTCATACGCAACCAGTTCCGCCTGATGCGCCGCCAATATCTCCGGCAACGATCCGCGCAAATATTCCACCCAGGTTTTGATCTTCGCATCCAGGTACTGCCGCGACGGGTAGATCGCGTAGAGGTTGAGTTCCTGCGAGCGGTAGTTCGGCATCACGCGCACCAGGGTGCCGTTGCGCAGGCCTTCGATGGCGGCGTAGACCGGTAGCACGCCGACGCCCATGCCGCTGGTGATGGCGGTTTTCATGGCGTCGGCGGAGTTCACCAGGAACGGTGAGCTGTTGATGGTGACCGTTTCCTGGCCGTCCGGGCCGTCGAAGGCCCATTTTTCCAAGGGGATCACCGGGCTGACCAGGCGCAGGCAGGCGTGGTTGAGCAGGTCGCTGGGTTTCTGCGCGGCGCCGTTGGCTTTCACGTAGGCCGGCGAGGCGCAGACGATGCTGTAGGTGATGCCCAGGCGTTGCGAGACGAAGCCGGAATCGGGCAGTTCGCTGGCCAGCACGATGGACACGTCGTAGCCCTCGTCGAGCAGGTCCGGCACGCGGTTGGCCAGGGTCAGGTCGAAGGTCACGTCGGGGTGGGTCTTGCGGTAGCGGGCGATGGCGTCGATGACGAAGTGCTGACCGATGCCAGTCATGGTGTGCACTTTCAGCTGGCCGGCCGGGCGGGCGTGGGCGTCGCTGGCTTCCGCTTCGGCTTCTTCGACGTAGGCGAGGATCTGTTCGCAGCGCAGCAGGTAGCGCTTGCCGGCCTCGGTCAGGGCGATGCGCCGGGTTGTGCGATTGAGCAGACGGGTTTGCAGATGGGCTTCGAGGTTGGAGACCGCGCGCGAGACGTTGGCGGTGGTGGTGTCCAGTTGCACGGCGGCGGCGGTGAAGCTGCCCGCTTCGGCAACACAACTGAAGGCGCGCATGTTTTGCAAAGTGTCCATGGGGTGCTCTCAAGGGAGATGGCAAATTGTGACACGAAGTTTCAGGGGCTGAGACCCCCGACCAAGGGATTATCTCGTTAACCGTAACAAAGATTCACAGAAATCCCAGCTTATCGCCGCAGAGGCAGCTCCATAGAATTGCGCCGATCCTGTGCCGGCGCTGCCGAAGGCTGCGGTCTTTTGATTTTGTTTTAAGGGAAGCAAGATCAAAAATCGCAGCCTGCGGCAGCTCCTGCACGGTCCTCGATCTATCCCTCTCTCAGGAATTCGCAGCTGTGCCGCGTCGCATCAACAGAGCGCTTTTGCCGCTCAGTGTTCTGGCTTTAACCCTGGCTCTCGGCGGCTGCATCTCAACTCAAGGCATTGCCCCTCACGGCGAAACGCTTGCGGCCGATTCACTGGCCACCGACGCGGCCATTGCCGAGGCCGCCAAAGACGCCCACTGGCCCAGCGCCCAATGGTGGCAGGCGTTTGGTGACGCGCAACTTGATCGCTGGATCGACCTCGCCGTGCAAGGCAGCCCGAGCATGGCCATGGCCGCTGCGCGGGTGCGTCAGGCCAAGGCTATGGCCGGTGTTGCCGAAGCGGCCGAGGCGTTGCAGATCAATGGCGAATCGACCCTCAAGCGCCACAACTGGCCGACCGATCAGTTCTACGGCCCCGGCGATCTGGCCAACACCACCACGTGGGACAACAACGCCGCGCTCGGCTTCAGTTACGCCCTCGACCTCTGGGGCCGCGAGCGCAATGCCAGTGAACGCGCAGTGGATCTGGCCCATGTGAGCGTGGCCGAGGCGCGCCTGGCGCAACTGGAACTGCAGAACAACATCGTCCGCGCCTACATCGAGCTGTCGCTGCATTACGCCCAGCGCGACATCGTTGCCGCAATGCTCAAACAGCAACAGCAGATTCTCGATCTGGCGCAGAAGCGTTTGAGCGGTGGCATCGGCACGCACTTCGAAGTCAGCCAGGCCGAAACGCCGTTGCCGGAAACCCATCGCCAACTCGATGCGCTGGACGAGGAAATCGCCCTGAACCGCAACCAGATTGCTGCGCTGGCCGGTAAAGGCCCGGGCGCGGCGGCGCAACTGCAACGGCCGACGCTGTCCCTCGCGGCGCCGTTGAAGTTGCCCTCGGCATTGCCCGCCGAACTGCTCGGCCAGCGTCCGGACGTGGTCGCCAGTCGCTGGCAAGTGGCGGCGCAGGCGCGCGGCATCGATGTCGCCCACGGCGGTTTCTACCCCAACGTCGATCTGGTCGGCAGCCTCGGCTACATGGCCACTGGCGGCGGCGCGCTGGAGTTTCTGACCGGCAAGAAACTCAACTACAACGTCGGCCCGGCGATCTCGTTGCCGATCTTCGACGGCGGTCGACTGCGTGGCGAATTGGGCGAAGCGGCGGCCGGTTATGACATCGCCGTGGCGCACTACAACCAGACCCTGATCAACGCGCTGAAGAACATTTCCGACCAGTTGATCCGTCGCGAATCGATGGATAAGCAGCAGGACTTCGCCGCCGAATCCGTGGCTGCCGCGCAGAAGACTTACGACATCGCGATGATCGCCTACCAACGCGGCCTCACCGATTACCTCAATGTGCTGAATGCGCAGACCTTGCTGTTCAAACAGCAGCAAGTGCAGCAGCAGGTCCAGGCGGCGCGGTTGAGTGCGCATGCCGAGCTGGTGACTGCCTTGGGGGGTGGCCTCGGTGCCGGTGATGACGTACCGACAGCCGAGCAGACCCAAGCCCCGAAAACCCCGGCGCTGCTGCGTTGAACACAGCATCCATTGTGGGAGCGAGCCTGCTCGCGAAGAGGGCGTATCAGTCAATGAACATGTTGCCTGACACGCCGCTTTCGCGAGCAGGCTCGCTCCCACAGGTTTCGAGTCCGCATTGCATGCCTGAGTATTTTCAATGACCTCCTTGCCCGCCCCTCTACGCTGGCTCCACTCCCTGGAATGGCGTCGCGGTTTCTTCGACTGGGCACGCAGCGATGGCGTGACCTGGGTGTATATCTTCAAGGTGTTGCTCGCCGCGTTTCTCACCCTGTGGCTGGCGATGCGGCTGGAACTACCGCAACCGCGTACGGCGATGATCACAGTGTTTATCGTCATGCAGCCGCAGAGCGGTCAGGTGTTCGCCAAGAGTTTCTATCGCTTGCTCGGCACGCTGGCCGGATCGGCGATGATGGTCACGCTGATCGCTTTGTTCGCGCAGAACACGGAGCTGTTTCTCGGCTCGCTGGCGATCTGGGTCGGCATCTGCTCGGCCGGTGCCGCGCGTTGCCGCAACTTTCGCGCCTATGGTTTTGTCCTCGCCGGTTACACCGCAGCGATGGTCGGATTACCGGCGCTGGCGCACCCGGACGGCGCCTTTATGGCGGCGGTGTGGCGGGTGCTGGAGATCTCGCTGGGGATTCTCTGTTCGACGCTGATCAGCGCGGCGATCCTGCCGCAGACCGCCAGCGCGGCGATGCGCAACGCCTTGTATCAGCGCTTCGGTGTGTTCGCCTTGTTCGTCACCGATGGCTTGCGCGGGCGCAGCAAAGCCGAGGCGTTCGAAGCCAGCAACGTGCGCTTCATTGCCGAAGCCGTCGGCCTGGAAGGCTTGCGCAGCGTGACCGTGTTCGAAGACCCGCACATGCGCCGGCGCAACGGTCGTCTGAGTCGTTTGAACAGCGAGTTCATGGGCATCACCACGCGCTTCAACGCCTTGCATCAGTTGCTTGAACGCCTGCGCGGCAATGGCGAAGAGCATGTCGTGGCGGCGATCAAACCGGGCTTGCAGGACCTCGCCGAAGTGCTCGACAGCTTCAGCGGTCGCGCCCTGACCAGCCCCGATGCGGCACGTTTGGCGACCGCGTTGGCCACCTATAAGGAAGGTCTGCCGGCACGTGTCCGAACCCTGCGCGGGATCTTTCAGGACACTGCTCCGAGCGAAGCCGAACAACTGGATTTCCACACCGCCTACGAATTGCTCTACCGCTTCGTCGATGACCTGCACAGCTATGCGCAGACCCATGCGTCCCTGGCCGAGCACCGCCACGAACGCGAGCGCTGGGACGAGCCGTTCACTCCGCAAACCAACTGGTGGGCGGCGGCCGCGTCGGGGATTCGTGCCTCGTTCATCCTGATTGTGTTGGGCAGTTATTGGGTCGCCACCGCGTGGCCGAGCGGGGCGACCATGACCCTGATCGCCGCCGCCACCGTCGGCCTTTCCGCCGCGACACCGAACCCCAAACGCATGGCCTTTCAAATGGCCTGCGGCACGTTTCTCGGCGCACTGATCGGCTTCGTCGAGATGTTTTTCATCTTCCCGTTGATCGACGGTTTCCCCTTGCTCTGCATGATGCTCGCGCCGGTGATCGTGCTCGGTTCGTTCCTCGCTTCACGACCGCAATACGCCGGTGTCGGCCTCGGATTGTTGATCTTTTTCAGCACCGGTTCAGTGCCGGACAACCTCACGATTTACAACCCCTACACCTTCATCAACGACTACATCGCCATGGTCATGGGCATGCTCGTGTGTGCGGCGGCGGGGGCGATCATTCTGCCGCCGAACAGTCGCTGGCTGTGGCAGCGCCTGGAGCAGGACTTGCGTGGCCAAGTGGTCTACGCGATCAGCGGCAAACTCAAGGGCCTGGCCTCGCGTTTCGAGAGCCGCACCCGCGATCTGCTGCATCAGGCCTATGGCCTCGCGGCAGGACAACCGAAGGTGCAGAAGAGTCTGCTGCGCTGGATGTTCGTGGTGCTCGAAGTCGGCCACGCGATCATCGAATTGCGCAAGGAACAGGCGATCCTGCCGGTGCACCCGGCGTATGCCGAATCGCAGCCGTGGCGCCAGGCAATCCGCGTGATGGGGCGCGCGTTGGTGCGCCTGTTTCTACAGCCGAACGCGAGCAATCTCGAACGCGCACTGGTGGCGGTCGATCACGCGATCAGCCGCGTCGCCGCCACCGATGAGCCGTTCGCGCCGCACTTCGATACCTCGGCGTTGCGCCGGGTGAAAAGCTACCTGCACTTCATCCGCACCTCGTTGCTCGACCCGCAATCACCCCTCGCCCAATTCGCTTCTGCCCGGCCCGAAGGACTCGCCCATGCCTCGTGAAATCGCCTTCCACGGCGTGTACATGCCGACCATGACCCTGATGTTTTTCATTGCTGCGGGACTGGCCTGGGCAGTTGACCGCTTCCTCTCGGGGTTCGACCTGTACCGTTTTTTCTGGCACCCGGCGCTGCTGCGTCTGAGCCTGTTTACCTGTCTGTTCGGCGCCATGGCGCTGACTGTCTACCGTTGAGAACATCTTGATGAAAAAGTTTTTCAGCCTGCTCGCGACCCTGCTGGTACTGGCCCTGGCGCTGTGGATCGGCCGCACGCTGTGGGAACACTACATGAACACGCCGTGGACCCGCGATGGTCGCGTGCGTGCCGATATCATTAACGTTGCCGCCGACGTCACCGGTGAGGTAGTCGAAGTGCCGGTGCGTGACAACCAACTGGTGAAGAAGGGCGATCTGCTGATGCGCATCGACCCCGAGCACTATCGCATCGCGGTCAAGCAGGCGCAGTCACTGGTGGCTTCGCGCAAGTCGACCTGGGAAATGCGCAAGGTCAACGCGCACCGCCGCGCCGACCTCGACAATCTGGTGATCTCCAAAGAGAACCGCGACGACGCCAGCAACATCGCTGACGCCGCGCTGGCCGATTACCAACACGCCCAGGCGCAATTGGAAGCCGCCGAACTCAACCTGAAACGCACCGAAGTGCGCGCGGCGGTCGACGGTTACGTGACCAACCTCAATGTGCATCGCGGCGACTACGCGCGCATTGGCGAGGCGAAGATGGCCGTGGTCGACATGAATTCATTTTGGGTTTACGGCTTTTTCGAAGAAACCAAACTGCCTCACGTCAAAGTGGGTGACCAAGCCGACATGCAATTGATGAGCGGCGAAGTGCTCAAGGGCCATGTCGAAAGCATTTCGCGCGGGATTTACGACCGCGACAACCCTGAAAGCCGCGAGCTGATTGCAGATGTGAATCCGACGTTCAACTGGGTGCGGTTGGCTCAGCGGGTGCCGGTAAGGATTCACATTGATGAGGTGCCGGCGGGGGTGTTGCTGGCGGCGGGAATTACTTGCACGGTCATAGTTGACGGCCTGAACTAACAGTATGTCGCGAGAAAGTCAGGGTTCTCGCGATTTTTACTTCTGGGCTATGTTTTGTTTGTTTGGTTTTTTCTTTTTTGAAGGTTTGGTTAATTGTAAGTTGCTGTTGTGCTTCGATTTCTTAACTCATCATTGTGTTAGTGTTTTCCTGTCGCCATGAATATGGCACGACCCCATTGATATAAGTTTTTGCCGATTGCATTCAGGCCTCGGCATATATTTGCTTTTAAAAAGGAATGTTAAATTATGGAACTGATTAGTATCAGGATGGACGATTACATCAGTCATATAGTCAGCGGTGAGCCGGTGACTTTAAGTTTTACAATGTTGACCGATGGTACGCCACCTCCCGTTGGCTCACGTTTACAGTTTCGGGCCCGCGACGGTGCGGCTTTCCTGCACGCTTCGATGCCTTCCAGCGGAGCACAGATGAGCTATTCAGAAGATTTGAAGATCAGTACTTTGACCGTTACCGAGGATCAACTTGAAGGGTGGAATCCGCGGCGCACGCTGACGTTTACAACACCTGTAAACATGGACTCTTCAAAAATTTCCGAAATATTCGGCATGGTTTATTATCAGCCCAGTTATGAGGTAGGTTACTTTCCTGTACTCGTCCAGCCAGATGGAAAGCAGGCGATCTCGACCCGTCAGGTATTTGCTGCAAAATGGCAGGATACTGTGACCGGCGGCTGAATCTACAGTTATGACGTTATGGTTAAAGCCGGTGATCAATCGATTGCCCAATGGAAGTTTTCAAGTGCGGGTTTACCGACGGGAACGAGCATTTACGCCAATCCGTGGCTTGATGTAGTGCATGATGCAAAAGAGGGGATTGTCGAATTGGCTACGCCACCGGGTGACCGGTATGTGTTAATCCCGGGCAAGGAAGTCGCAGTCTCCATCCAGTTGTTATACCCGGCGGCAAAGGGACAATCTCCAGCGTTTGAATCCCTGCCCAATCTGACGGCCGTACCGCGTTGATGCTCCGCAGTTACTAGGTCGTGATGGTTTGAGCTCGCCGCTGGCGACCTCAAACCTCGGGATCAGAATTTCAGGTGCAACCCGAAGCGCTTCATCAACGTCGATTCCAGCAAACCCTTCGGCAACAACGCCGCCAGCAACGGCAACGCCCGACTGCCGTTGCCGATGCGAACCAGCCGTGGCGGCTTGCTCTGCCGCACCGCTTTCAACAGCTCAGCCGCAAACTCACTGGCCGGGGTTGGCTTGTCCTGGGACGCCTTGGCTCGTGCCCGAATGCCTTCACGCAATGGAAACCACGGCGATTGCTCGTTGATCAATTGCTCGGCTTCCTGTCCGGCATTCTTCGCAAAACTCGATTCGATCGCGCCGGGCTGGACTTCCATCACACGGATGCCAAACGGTGCCAGTTCCATTCGCAAGGCATCGCTCAACGCGTGTACCGCCGCTTTCGAAGCGCAGTAGGTGCCGGCAAATGGCGTGACCAGCACACCTGACACGCTGCCGATATTCACCACCAGCCCCTTGGCCCGACGCAGCAGCGGAAACAACGCGCGGGTGACGCCGACAATCGAAAACACGTTGGTCTCGAACTGGCGCTGCATCGCCTGCACGCCGCCGTCGAGCAGCGGCCCCATCGCGCCGTAACCGGCGTTGTTGATCAGTACATCAAGGCCGCCATGTTGCTGGTTCAGACGCTCGGCGAGTTGTTTCAGCGCGGCGCCATCGTTGACGTCCAGCTGAATCGCGGTGAAACCGGCGGCGCTGAGCGCAGCGACGTCTTCAGTCTTGCGCGCACTGGCCCAGACTTCGTAGCCGGCGGCTTTGAACGCGTCGGCGAGGGCGCGGCCGATGCCGCTGGAACAACCGGTAATCAACGCAACGGGCATGGCGCATTCCTTGTGCAAAAAAGTCGGGGGAGGGGATCAGTCGGCAAAACTACCCTGCAAATGCTCGGCGCGAAACTCCAGGGTTTGCGGGCGATAGCCGGGACGCAGTGGCGGCAAGGGCAAGCAATCTTCCCAGGTGGCGCCGGCCTGCAGTTCGCCGGGGCCGCGATAGCGCGGGGCGGTGTATTGATTGTCGGCCAGATTGACCGTATCGCCCGGCGCGTACGCGGCGATGCGCCAACGCAGTTCGGTCAGCGGCACATCGTTACCGTTGTTCATTTTCAATTGCAGTGGACGGTCGGCCGGACATTGTTCGGGAGCATAGGCAATGCGCAGTTCCAGGCGCGCCAGTTGTTTGATCTCGCGGTTGTCCAGCCACACCACCCACATGGCTACGAAGCCGAGGCCGATGGCAGCGGCCACCGACACCGGCAAGGCCTTGGCCGGATAGCGCAGCAGCAGGATCAGCCAGGTGATGACCAGCAGGATGCCGATGAACATGTCGGATAACCTCGCAGAGACAGAGAGGCATCCTACCTAAGCGTGGGGGAGGTTGGCGATGGGCATCGGGACTTGCGGCGTCTGACCGGCTCTTCGCGAGCAGGCTCGCTCCCACAGATATGCATTTGAATTGTGGGAGC
>NZ_WBRZ01000223.1:0-8741 GCF_008923895.1 Pseudomonas sp. GXM4 | reverse complement strand
GTACTCAGGAGCTGTAAACAGCCATAAATGCCAGCCCTCACAAACATCTCCTGTGGGAGCGAGCCTTCTCGCGAAGGCGGCGCGTCAGCCGACGAATAGTTGACTGAGCCACCGCTTTCGCGAGCAGGCTCGCTCCCACATTAGTTGTTGTGGTGAGCCAAAAAAACCTTGCGTGTAGCAAAAGGAACAAGCAATGAACGATCAACACTGGGGCCTATCCATCAGTGCGGACATCGTGGTCATCGGCGGTGGCACGGCCGGCATCGGTTTTGTCGCCAGCCTGCTCAAGCGTGACCCGCAGCTCAAAGTCACCGTGATCGAACCGAGTTCACAGCACTACTATCAACCGGCGTGGACGCTGGTCGGCGGTGGTGCGTTTGATGTGAAAGACACCGTCAGGCCGATGAGCAAAGTCATGCCGCGTCAGGCGACGTGGATTCAGGCCAGTGTCAGCGCCATCGACCCGCAAAGCCGCCAACTCACCCTCGACGACCAGCGCACCGTCAGCTATCAGAACCTGGTCGTCTGCCCCGGCCTGCGCCTGGCCTGGGAGAAAATCGAAGGTTTGCAGGAAAGCCTCGGTCAGCACGGCGTCACCTCCAACTACAGCTATCAACACGCCCAGTACACCTGGGATCAAGTGCAGAAACTGCGCGACGGCCGGGCGCTGTTCACCCAGCCAGCGATGCCGATCAAATGCGCCGGCGCGCCGCAAAAAGCCCTGTACCTGTCTTGCGATCACTGGCGCAAATCCGCCGTGCTGAAAGACATCAACGTTGAATTCAATCTCGCTGGCGCTGCGCTGTTTGGCGTGCCGACCTTCGTGCCGCCGTTGATGAAGTACATCGAACAGTACGACGCGCAACTGGCGTTCAACTCGAATCTGGTCAAGGTCGACGGCCCGGCAAAAACCGCGTGGTTTGAAGTCAAGGACGCCGATGGCAATGTCAGCCGGGTCGCGAAAACTTTCGATCTGCTGCACGTCGTGCCGCCACAAGTCGCGCCGGATTTCATCGCACAGAGTCCGCTGGCCGATGCCGGCGGTTGGTGCGAGGTCGATCCGCACAGCCTGCAGCATCCGCGCTATCCCGAGGTGTTCGCACTGGGCGATATCTGCGGCACCAGCAACGCGAAAACCGCCGCAGCGGTGCGCAAGCAGGTGGTCGTCGTTGCGCAGAACCTGCTGGCCGCGCGCAAAAAACAGCCGCTGCCGCTCAAGTACGACGGCTACGGTTCCTGCCCGCTGACGGTGGAGAAGGGCAAGGTGATCCTCGCCGAGTTCGGCTATGGCGGCAAACTGCTGCCGACCTTCCCGCTGGACCCGACCGTGGCCCGCCGTTCGGCATGGTGGCTGAAGGCGACGCTGCTGCCGTGGTTCTACTGGCACGGCATGCTCAAGGGCCGCGAGTGGCTGACGCGTCTGTCCAGGGTCGACTGAGAAAACTTCTATGTTGCTGGCAAGTCTGTTTGGCGTGGTGATGGGTTTGGTCCTCGGCCTGACCGGCGCGGGCGGCGGGATTCTCGCGGTGCCGGCGCTGGTGCTCGGGCTCGGCTGGACGATGACGCAAGCGGCGCCGGTGGCCTTGTTTGCGGTCGGCAGCGCGGCGGCGGTCGGGGCGATCGATGGTTTGCGCCATGGCCTGGTGCGTTACCGCGCGGCGCTGTTGATCGCGGCACTGGGCGCGGTGTTTTCGCCGCTGGGGATCTACTTCGCGCATCAGTTGCCGGAAAAGATTCTGATGATCCTGTTCAGCCTGCTGATGGTCCTGGTCGCCTGGCGGATGTTCAGAAAGGAGCGTCAGCAAGCCGGGCCGAGCGATCACGGCCATGCCAGTTGGGGGCAGAAAAACTGCATGCTCAACGAGCAGACCGGGCGCTTCGACTGGACCGCCAAATGCACCGCCACCCTGGCTGCACTGGGAGCGGTTACTGGCGTGGTTTCGGGTTTACTGGGCGTCGGCGGCGGCTTTCTGATCGTGCCGGCGTTCAAGCAACTGACCGATGTGCAGATGCGCGGTATCGTTGCGACGTCGTTGATGGTGATCAGTCTGATTTCCGCGATCGGGGTGATCGGCGCGTTTCATGCGGGGGTGCGTATCGACAGCCAGGGCGCGGCGTTCATTGTCGCCAGCATCGTTGGCATGCTCATCGGTCGCAGGCTTTGTGCGCAGGTGCCGGCGCGGGCGTTGCAGGTGGGGTTTGCCAGTGTCTGTCTGGTGGTGGCGGGGTACATGTTGTTGCGGGCGTGAAGAGCAAAAGATCGCAGCCTCCTTACACGAGGCTGCGATCTTCTCAGCGGGTTACAACACCAGGTGCGGCAGCCACAGCGAAATCGCCGGCACGTAGGTCACCAGCAGCAGCACCAGGAACAGCACGGCGTAGAAAGGCAGCAGCGCTTTTACGGTGCTTTCGATACTGACCTTGCCCACCGCCGAGCCGACGAAGAGCACGGCGCCCACCGGCGGTGTTATCAATCCGATCCCCAGGTTGACCAGCATGATCATGCCGAACTGCACGGGATCGACACCGATGCCCATGATCACTGGCATCAGGATCGGCGTGAGGATCAGGATCAGCGGCGCCATGTCCATCACCGTGCCAAGCAACAGCAACATCACGTTGATGCACATCAGGATCACGTAGCGGTTGTCCGACAGGGTCAGGAACAGCGTGGTGATTTTCGCCGGGATCTGCATCAGGGTCATGATGTAGCCGAAGCTGGCGGCGAAACCGATCAGGATCATCACGATGGAGATGGTGCGCACCGTGCGGTGCATCAGCTTGGGCAGTTCGCTCCATTTGTAGTCGCGGTAGATGAACATGGTCACGAAGAATGACCACAGCACGGCGATGGCCGCCGATTCAGTGGCGGTGAAAATCCCCGAGAGAATGCCGCCGAGGATGATCACCATCGCCATCATGCCCCACAGGGCTTCGCCGACGATCTTCAGCGCCTGGCGCATCGGAATCACTTCGCCCTTGGGGTAGTTGCGCTTTTTCGCGAAGATCAGGCACAGCACCATCAGGCAGGCGCTCATCATCAGGCCCGGGACGATGCCGGCCATGAACAGCGAAGCGATCGACACCGTACCGCCAGCGGCCAGCGAGTAGAGCACCGAGTTGTGGCTTGGCGGAGTCAGCAGGGCTTGCACCGAACCGCTGACGGTCACGGCGGTGGAGAAGTCCCGTGGATAGCCCTTGCGTTCCATTTCCGGAATCAGCACCGAGCCTACCGACGCGGTGTCGGCGACCGACGAACCGGAGATCGCGCCGAAGAACGTCGAGGCGACGATGTTGACCAGTGACAGGCCACCACGGACGAAACCTACCAGCACGCCGGCACACGCCACTAGACGGCGCGACATGCCGCCCTCGGCCATGATCGCACCGGCGAGGACGAAGAACGGAATGGCCAGCAGCGAGAATTTGTTCACCCCCGAGGCGACCTGGATCATCACCGCCTGGAAGGGAATGTCGATCCACCAAGCGCCGATCAGCGCGGCGGCGCCCAACGCGTAAGCGACCGGCATGCCGATCAGGATCAATACGATAAAACTGCCCAGCAGGATCAGAGCGTCCATTAAACGGCACCTTCACTTTCTTCAACCAGGTCGAACTGCACGACCCGACGTTTGCTCTGGTCACCGAGCAAGAGTTTTTCCACGACAAAAATCAACGTCAGCAAGCCGCCCAGGGGGATCGGCAGATAGGTCACGCCAACCCGCAGATCGGGCAGGGCGGCCATGAACTGGTTCCAGGTGGACATGCACAGCTTGGTGCCCCAGATGGTCATGAAGATGCAGATGGCCGCCATCAGCAGTTGCGAAAAAATCGCCGCTGCGGATTTCAGCTGCGGTGGCATGCGGTCGGTGAGCATGGCCACGGCCATGTGCGCACCGGCACGGTAACTGGCGGCGGCGCCGATGAAGGTGAACACCATCATCAGCAGGATCGCCGTCGGCTCAGGCCAGCTGGAGCCGGTGCCGAGCACGTAGCGGGCGAACACGCCCCAGGGAATCATCAGGGAAATCGCCAGGACGGAAAGGCCGGCGACCCAGATGCACGTCATGTAGATCTTGTCGTTGATACGCAGCAGCAGATTCTTCATCGGGTTCCACCGTAACCGGGCGCGCCTGAACCGCTGGCGCGCCGGGCCTTTTTCATGAGTACGGAGCGGGAGGCGTTACTGAACGGCTTCGATCTTTTTGATCAGATCGGCATAAGGCGCGCCGTATTTTTCGCGAACCGAGGCCGTAGCGTCGTAGAAAGGTTTCTTGTCAACGGTGATGAACTCGACACCGGCAGCCTTGAGTTTTTCTTCGCTGGCAGCGGACTTCTTGTCCCACAGTACGCGTTCTTCAGCCTGGGCAGCCTTGGCGGCTTTTTTCACCAGTTGCTGTTGATCCGGAGTGAGTTTTTCCCAGGTGATTTTCGACATCACGATCGGCTCCGGCAGGATCAGGTGACCGGTCAGGCTGTAGAACTTGGCGTTCTGGAAGTGGTTGTGTTCGAGCAGGGTCGGCGGGTTGTTTTCCGCACCGTCGATCACGCCAGTCTGCAGGGCGCTGAAGATTTCGCCGGTGTCCATGGCGATACCGTTGGCACCCATGGCGTTCATCATGTCGATGAACATCGGGTTGCCTTGCACGCGAATTTTCATGCCCTTGAGGTCTTCGAGCTTGCGCACCGGTTTTTTGGTGTAGATGTTGCGTGTACCGCCGTCCATCCACGCCAGGGCCACCAATTTGAATTCGGAGTTGGTGATCTTGTCGAGAATCTCATCGCCCACCGGGCCATCGATGACGTTACGCATATGTTGCTGGTCGCGGAAAATGAACGGCATGTTGAACACGTTCACATCCGGCACCACAGGGCCGACGATACCCAGGCTGACGCGAGACATCTGTATCGCGCCGAATTGCATCTGCTCGATGACTTCTTTTTCCGAACCGAGCACGCCGCCCGGGAAGTACTTGAAGGTCAGCTCGCCGTTGGTTTCCTTGGTCAGGGTCTTGCCCATGCTTTCTTCGGCTTCCACGGTGGGATAACCCTTGGGGTGGATGTCGGCGACTTTAAGTTCCAGTGCCTGAGCGGCACCAGCGAAGGTGAACATCAGCGGGAGTGCAGCGGCGAGCAAGGTGCGTTTGAAGTTCATGAGGGGTGAGTCTCCAGTCTTGTTATTTTTGTGTTCAAGGCGCAGCGGTGCAGCAGAGGGTCTAAAGCAAATCGTTGAATTGCGGTTCGGCGAGGCCTTTGACGCCTGGCTTCAGGGCGAACACGCCGCCGGCCAGGGATTGCGGGTCGTGGTCATCGCCGGGGCGAATCGAGGCGACAAACAAGGTGTCCAGGTTGCTGCCGCCGAAGGCGCACATGGTCGGTTTCTTCACCGGTACTTCAAGCGAGAAATCCAGTCGGCCGTCCGGGGCGAAGCGGTGGATCAGGCCGGCGTCGTTGGCGCAGATCCAGTAGCAGCCTTCGGCATCCACGGCGGCGCCATCGGGGCGGCCGGGGAAATGATTCATGTCGACGAAGATTCGGCGATTCGATGGCGTGCCGGTTTCGGTGTCGTAATCGAAGGCCCAGATCAGTTGCACATCGGGGTGCGAATCCGACAGGTACATGGTTTTGCCGTCAGGGCTGAAAGCGAGGCCGTTGGGCACGATGAAGCCATCCAGCTGCGCTTCGACAACGCCCGTCTGCCCGGCGCTGTAGCGATAGAGCCGGCCTTCAGACGCGTTCAGGCCCATGTTCAGCACCATGCTGCCCGCCCAGAAACGCCCTTGGCGATCACAGCGACCGTCGTTGAGGCGCATGTCGGCGCGGCTGTGCTCGACGGTGGCGAGCAACTCACTGTCGAGGCTGCCGTCGCTGTGCGGGTGCAGGCGAAAGAAACCGCTTTCCATGCCGGCGACCCAGCCACCACTGCGGTGGCGGGTGATGCAGGCGAGCATTTCCGGGGCCTTCCACGAGGCGACGTGCCCGGTGTCAGCGCTCCAGCGTTGCAGCCCGCCGTTGGGAATATCGACCCAGTACAGAGCGTTTTCCTGCGGCACCCAGACCGGGCTTTCACCGACCGCGTTGCGGGCGTCGACGATCAATTCGGCTTGCATACTCATTCCCATGGTTTTTATTGGAGGGGATCAAGTCGAACGGTCAGTCGCCGAACGGGCCTGCTGCGACGAAAGCGCCGCCCTGATAGATCCGCGCCGGGTCATCGTCGGCTGGCATCGGTTGCGCTTCGACCTTGTCGCGGAACACTTCCGAGGTGTCCTTGGCTTCGAAACCGAGGTGGCTGGCGTAGCGGTTGTCCCACCAGACGTCTTTGTTGGCGGACATGCCGTAGACCACGGTGTGGCCGACGTTCGGTGTGTACAGCGAGCGTTCGAGCAGTTGCGTGAGATCGTCGAAGCTCAGCCAGGTGTGCATCATCCGGCGGTTCTGCGGTTCGGGGAACGAGGAGCCGATGCGGATGCTGACGGTTTCGATGCCGTAGCGATCGAAGTAGAAACTGGCCATGTCTTCGCCGTAGGACTTGGACAAGCCGTAGTAACCATCGGGACGACGCGCCGAAGTGGCGTCGAGCTGTTGGTCCTGTTTGTAGAAACCGATGACGTGGTTGGAACTGGCGAAGATCACCCGCTTCACACCGTGCTTGCGCGCCGCTTCGTAAATGTGGAACACGCCGCTGATGTTGGCACCGAGGATTTCTTCGAACGGGCGCTCGACCGAAACGCCGCCGAAATGCAGGATCGCATCGACCCCTTCGACCAGCTGATGCACGGCTTGCTTGTCGGCGAGGTCGCAGAGCACGACTTCTTCGTGGTCATCGACGGCCGGGGCGAGGGCGGCGATGTCGGACAGGCGCAGCACATTGGCGTAAGGGCGCAGGCGTTCGCGCAACACTTTGCCCAGGCCGCCGGCGGCACCGGTCAGCAGCAGGCGGTTGAAAGGAGCGCGGGGGGTAGAGGTAGACGTCATGGCAATCCCTGAACACATTGTTATTAGGTTTGTTGTAGGTTGTCGTATGACTGCGCTGAAGTATCGGTAGGGTTTCCGGATCTTGTCAACGCGACTTTTGGTGTAGATGACGGAAGGGCGCGCCCAGTCCTGAGTCTGCAGAATCCTTTAGTTGGCAATGCAGTCTCCAGTGGGAGCGAGCTTGCTCGCGAAAGCGCTGCGTCATTAAAAGATGAGTCGTCTGACCCGACGCATTCGCGAGCAAGCTCGCTCCCACAGGGAATATCGGTGTGGAAACTCGCTTTACAACAACGAAATCGGATAGCTGATAAAGATCCGGTTCTCGTCGAATTCGTTGGTGCTGAAGTCCCGGCGAATGGTCGCGTTGCGCCATTTCACGTTGAGGTTTTTCAGCGGGCCGCTCTGCACGGTGTAGGCCAGTTCCGATTCGCGGCCCCATTCCTTGCCGTCATTGGTGGTGGCGGTGTGCACGTTATCGCCGCTGATGTAGCGGTTCATCAGGGTCAGGCCAGGCACGCCCAGCGCAACGAAGTTGTAGTCGTGACGCACCTGCCAGGAGCGCTCTTTGGCGTTGTCATAACTGGCGTTGTAACTGTCGTTGGCCAGGGTGCCGCCGCTGGTGCCGTTGACGCGCATCCACGCATCGTCGCCGGTGAGTTTCTGCAGGCCGACGTAGAAGGTGTTGCCACCGTACTTGGCCGAGAGCAGGGCGAACGCGGTCTTGTTGTCGAGGTCGCCGGCCTGAGCGCTGCCGTCTTCCTTGCCGGTGAAGAAACCGAGGTTGGCGCCCAGCGTCCAGTCGCCCATCGGCTGGCTGTGGCTGAGGTTGAAATACTGCTGCTGATAGATGTCGGTGAGTTCGGCGTACCACACGCCGACCATGGTGCGCTTTTCGTTGAAGCTGTATTCGCCGCCGCCGAAGTTGAAGCGATCGGAGGTGAACGCACCGCGGCCGTTCATCGACATGTCTTCCATGCTCGCGTCGTTGCGCGGGCTGTTGCCACGGAACTGGCCGCCGTAAACGGTCAGGCCGTTGATCTCGGTGGACGTAATCTGGCCACCGCGAAAGGTCTGCGGCAGGGAGCGGCCGTCGTCGGAGCGCAGGATCGGCAGCACCGGCATCCATTCACCGACTTTCAATTCGGTCTTCGAGACTTTGGCTTTCAGCGCCACGCCGAGGCGGCCGAAGTTGTCGGCCGGGCGGCCGTCATCATGAATCGGCAACAACTGCGTACCGCCAGTGCCTTTGCCGCCATCGAGCTTCTGCGAATACATGCCAAGGATGTCGAGGCCGAAGCCGACGGTGCCCTGGGTGAAGCCGGATTTGGCATCGAGAATGAAGTTCTGCGTCCATTCTTCAGCCTTGCCCTGCGGATTGGCCGGGTTGACGAAGTTGCGGTTGAAGTAGGCGTTGCGCAGGTTCAGCGTGGCTTTGCTGTCGTCAAGAAAGCCTTCGGCATCGGCGCTCATCGGCAGGGCCAGAGCGAGGCTGCTGCAACCGATCAGGCTGAGGGTCGAACGCGGTTTGAAATGGGCAAAACGTGAAGGGCGGACGGAATTGCGGGCGAGTGGGCTCACTGTGACGCTCCCTGGATCGTTTGTTGTTTTTATTATTTGTCATACGTCGTCGTACAACATCGATGCGGATATTTCCCAGATTTACGGGGATTGTCAACTGGAAGTTATGCGATGACCTCCCATGCGACGCAGAACCCCTGTGGGAGCGAGCCTGCTCGCGAATGCGGACTTTCCTTCAATGAAGT
>NZ_WBRZ01000222.1:0-8870 GCF_008923895.1 Pseudomonas sp. GXM4 | reverse complement strand
GCGCTAAAGCGTTTGGGTGATTAAACGCCCGAAGCCTTGGCAGCTGCCACGTCTTTGATGGACAGCTTGATACGGCCGCGGTTGTCCACGTCCAGTACCAGCACTTCCACTTCCTGACCTTCTTTCAGAATGTCGGTGACTTTCTCTACGCGAGCGTCGCTCAGCATCGAGATGTGCACCAGACCGTCCTTGCCCGGCAGGATGTTCACGAATGCGCCGAAGTCGACGATACGCTCAACCTTGCCGACGTAGATCTTGCCGATCTCGGCTTCTGCAGTGATGCTCAGAACGCGCTGACGAGCAGCTTCTGCAGCATCCTTGGTTTCGCCGAAGATCTTGATCGAGCCGTCGTCTTCGATGTCGATCGAAGCCTTGGTTTCTTCGCAGATCGCACGGATGGTCGCGCCACCTTTACCGATAACGTCACGGATCTTGTCGGTGTCGATCTTCATCGCGATCATGGTCGGAGCGTTGGCCGACAGTTCGGTACGCGACTGGCCAATGATCTGGTTCATCTGGCCGAGGATGTTCAGGCGCGCTTCAAGGGCCTGGCCCAGAGCGATTTCCATGATCTCTTCGGTGATGCCCTTGATCTTGATGTCCATCTGCAGCGCAGTCACGCCTTTGGCGGTACCGGCTACCTTGAAGTCCATGTCGCCCAGGTGATCTTCGTCGCCGAGGATGTCGGTCAGAACGGCGAACTTCTCGCCTTCTTTAACCAGACCCATGGCGATACCGGCCACCGGTGCCTTCATCGGTACACCAGCGTCCATCAGTGCCAGGGAAGCACCGCACACGGAAGCCATCGAGCTCGAACCGTTGGATTCGGTGATTTCCGACACCACGCGGATGGTGTACGGGAACACGTCAGCGGCTGGCAGCATGGCCGAAACCGAACGACGGGCCAGACGGCCGTGACCGATTTCGCGACGACCGGCGCCACCCATGCGACCACACTCGCCTACCGAGAACGGCGGGAAGTTGTAGTGCAGCATGAACGGGTCTTTCTTTTCGCCTTCCAGGGTGTCCAGCAGTTGCGCGTCACGGGCGGTGCCCAGTGTTGCCACAACCAGCGCCTGGGTTTCGCCACGGGTGAACAGTGCCGAACCGTGAGTCTTCGGCAGAACGCCGACTTCAATGTTCAGCGGACGTACAGTCTTGGTGTCGCGACCGTCGATACGTGGCTTGCCGTTAACGATGTTTTCGCGAACGGTGCGGTATTCGATTTCGCCGAAGGCTGCTTTGACTTCAGCAGCGCTTGGCTGGCCTTCTTCACCGGACAGCTTGGCAACCACCTGGTCCTTCAGCTCACCCAGGCGAGCGTAACGGTCGGCCTTGATGGTGATGGTGTAAGCCTGGGAGATCGCTTCGCCGAACTCGGCGCGGATAGCGCCCAGCAGTTCGGTGGCTTCTGGCGCAGGAGCCCAGTTCCAGGTTGGCTTGGCAGCTTCGGCAGCCAGTTCTTTAACAGCGTTGATCACAACCTGGAATTCGTCGTGAGCGAACAGTACTGCGCCCAGCATCTGGTCTTCGGTCAGCTCTTTGGCTTCCGATTCAACCATCAGCACGGCGTCGGAAGTACCGGCAACGACCATGTCCAGGCTCGAAGCGGCCTGCTGCTCGTAAGTCGGGTTCAGCAGGTAGCCGGTGCTTTCGTGGAAAGCCACGCGAGCGGCGCCGATCGGGCCGTCAAACGGAATGCCGGAAATGGCCAGGGCAGCCGAGGTACCGATCATCGCAGCGATGTCCGGATCGGTCTTCTTGCTGGTGGAAACGACGGTGCAGACAACCTGCACTTCGTTCATGAAGCCTTCTGGGAACAGCGGACGGATCGGACGGTCGATCAGTCGGGAAGTCAGGGTTTCTTTCTCGGAAGGACGGCCTTCACGCTTGAAGAAACCGCCAGGGATCTTACCGGCAGCGTAAGTCTTTTCCTGGTAATGAACGGACAGAGGGAAGAAGCCCTTGCCCGGATCGGCTTGCTTTGCACCGACAACAGTCACCAACACGCTGACGTCGTCGTCAACGGTGACCAATACTGCGCCGGAGGCCTGACGGGCGATACGGCCTGTCTCGAGGGTAACGGTCGATTGACCGAACTGGAATTTTTTGATTACCGGGTTCACGGTGTCCTACCTTCTTTGTGGCTCTTGGGGGAAACGGTTTCTTGCGAATTCTTGGGCAATCTCGGGAATCGGCCCGATGGCAACTGTCCGGGTGCTACAGGTAAAGCCATGCTGCAGATAAAACTTGAGGCTGGGAGCCTGCAAGGCGCCAGCGGAAAACCGCTGACGCCCGACAGACCACCAACCTCATAGCGCAATCGCTGATTAGCGACGCAGACCCAGGCGAGCGATCAGCGCGGCGTACCGGCTTACGTCCTTGCCTTTCAGGTAATCCAGCAGCTTGCGACGCTGGTTAACCATGCGGATCAGACCACGACGGGAGTGGTGATCTTTACCGTTGGCCTTGAAGTGACCTTGCAGTTTGTTGATGTTGGCGGTCAGCAGTGCAACCTGCACTTCTGGCGAACCAGTGTCACCAACAGCTTGCTGGTAGTCAGCAACGATTTGAGCTTTTTCTTGAACGTCGAGAGCCATGAGGCAATCCTTCCTTATCAGGAAACTGTTTCAGGGAAACAGCTTCAACAGGCCAGGGACAAATCCCTGTATCTATAAATGAGTAGTGACCATGCCTGTTAACAGCCACACTCGCCGGCCCGCTTAACGCAGACCGGTTCCGGTCATTCTGACCGAATCAAGCGACGCGGCGCGATGCGCCCGTCTTCGCTCACTTCACCGATACCGATGAAGCGACCATTGTGATCCTGTACCCGCACCATGCCGAACTTCGGCGCATCCGGGGCACGTACCGGCTGGCCGTTGAGCCAGTAGAACGCGCTCGCTTCGGAAAAGTGCAGCAACGGCCAATCCTGCAGGCCGCTGTCCGATGGCATCAGGAAGCGATCGACCGCTTCGTTGCCGCCTTCGGCATGTACCGCTTCCAGCTCTTCGAGAGTAACAGTCTGCGCCAGGGTGAAAGGCCCGGCCTGGGTCCGGCGCAATTCTGCGACGTACGCACCACAACCGAGTTGCTCACCGATATCCTCCACCAGGGTGCGAATATAGGTACCCTTGCTGCAGTCCACTGCAAGCCGCGCAGTATCGCCTTCGAAGGCCAGCAATTCCAAGCGCGCAATAGTAACAGAACGCGGTTCGCGCTCCACTACTTCGCCTGCACGTGCCAGTTTGTACAGCGGCTGGCCATCACGCTTGAGTGCCGAGTACATCGGCGGTATCTGACTGATTTGCCCACGAAATTTCGGCAGAACCGCTTCGACATCGGCGCGACCAACGGTCACCGGACGCTCCTGCAAAACCTCGCCTTCGGCATCGGCCGTGGTGGTGGTCTTGCCCAGTTGTGCCAAGGTCTCGTAGCCCTTGTCGGAATCGAGCAGGTATTGCGAGAACTTGGTTGCCTCGCCGAAGCACAGCGGCAACACGCCGGTGGCCAACGGATCGAGGCTGCCGGTGTGCCCGGCCTTCTCGGCATTGAGCAGCCAGCGCACCTTCTGCAATGCAGCGTTGGAGGTGAACCCCAATGGCTTGTCGAGCAGGATGATACCGCTGACGTTACGACGGATACGTTTGACCTGAGCCACCGAATTACTCCTTGGTGTCTTCAGGTGCTGGAGCGGCAACGTGCTGATTGTCTTCAGCCACGGCGCGCTCGATCAATGCCGACAAGTGCGCGCCACGCACGACAGATTCGTCGTAGTGGAAGTGCAATTGCGGCACGCTGCGCAGCTTCATTTCGCGGGCCAATTGCATACGCAGGAAGCCTGCGGCGGCGTTGAGCACCTTGATGCTTTGCGCGATGTCTTCAGCGTTGTCCTGGCCCATCACGGTGATGAAAATCTTCGCGTGACCGACGTCACGGGACACTTCCACAGCGGTAATGGTGACCAGGCCGACGCGCGGGTCTTTGACTTCGCGACGGATCAGTTGCGCCAGCTCGCGCTGCATCTGATCGCCGATACGTTGGGTACGGCTGTATTCTTTTGCCATGATTTGTTACCTGTTACTGCCCAGCGGTGAAACCCGCAAGGTCTGAAAGCGGCAAACGCCCGGCCTGACAAAAGCCAGACCGGGCGTTGCGTTTAGAGTCCGGACGCTGTGCCGTGCATTTGCATGCTACGGCCCATCGTGGCCCTTGAAGTGCGCGAGTCAGAGGCTGCGAGCAACCTGAACCTTCTCGAAGACTTCGATCTTGTCGCCGACTTTGACGTCGTTGTAGCTCTTCACGCCGATACCGCATTCCATGCCAGCACGTACTTCGGAAGCGTCATCCTTGAAGCGGCGCAGGGATTCCAGCTCGCCTTCGAAGATAACGATGTCTTCACGCAGTACACGGATCGGACGGTTACGGTGCACAACACCTTCGATCACCATGCAACCGGCGATCGCGCCAAACTTCGGCGAACGGAACACGTCACGCACTTCGGCCACACCCAGGATGTTCTCGCGAACATCGCTGCCGAGCATGCCGGTCAGGGCTTTCTTGACGTCTTCGATGATGTCGTAGATCACGTTGTAGTAACGCATATCCAGACCTTCCTGCTCGACGATCTTGCGAGCGCCGGCATCGGCACGCACGTTGAAGCCGAACAGTACAGCGTTGGAAGCCAGTGCCAGGTTGGCGTCGGATTCGGTGATACCACCGACACCGCCACCCACGACGCGCACTTGTACTTCGTCGTTGCCCAAGCCATTCAGGGCACCGTTCAACGCTTCCAGCGAACCACGGACGTCGGATTTGAGGACGATGTTGAGCGTCTTCTTCTCGGCCTGACCCATGTTTTCGAAAATGTTTTCCAGCTTGCCGGCGTGAGCGCGAGCCAGTTTGACTTCGCGGAACTTGCCTTGACGGAACAGAGCCACTTCACGGGCTTTCTTCTCGTCGGCAACCACGCTCATCTCGTCGCCAGCGTCCGGGGTACCGTCCAGGCCGAGGATCTCGACAGGGATGGATGGACCGGCTTCCTTGATTGGCTTGCCGTTCTCGTCGAGCATGGCACGTACACGGCCGTAGTTCGAACCGACCAGGACCATGTCGCCTTGACGCAGCGTACCGTCCTGAACCAGCACGGTTGCCACCGGGCCACGACCCTTGTCGAGACGCGATTCAACCACCACACCACGACCAGGAGCCGATGGAGTAGCTTTCAGCTCGAGAACTTCGGCCTGCAGCAGAACGGCTTCAAGCAGCTCGTCCACGCCAGTACCCATCTTCGCCGAAACCGGAACGAATGGTGTGTCGCCACCCCAGTCTTCGGAAGTCACGCCGTGAACCGACAGCTCGCTACGGATGCGATCGAGATCGGCGCCCGGCTTGTCGATCTTGTTCACTGCTACCACCAGCGGCACGCCAGCTGCCTGAGCATGCTGAACCGCTTCGATGGTTTGCGGCATCACGCCGTCGTCCGCTGCAACCACGAGGATCACGATGTCGGTCGCCTTGGCACCACGGGCACGCATTGCGGTAAACGCAGCGTGACCCGGGGTGTCGAGGAAAGTGACCATGCCGCGATCAGTCTCAACGTGGTATGCACCGATGTGCTGGGTGATACCGCCGGCTTCGCCAGCAGCTACCTTGGCACGACGGATGTAGTCGAGCAGGGAAGTCTTACCGTGGTCAACGTGGCCCATTACGGTCACGACTGGTGCACGGGAGAACGACTCACCTTCAAACTTCAGGGACTCGGCCAGGGAATCTTCCAGAGCGGTGTCGCTGACCAGGGTCACTTTGTGGCCCAGTTCTTCGGCTACCAGCTGAGCAGTTTCCTGATCAAGCACCTGGTTGATGGTCGCTGGGGTACCCAGTTTGAACATGAACTTGATGATTTCAGCCGCTTTGACCGACATCTGATTGGCCAGATCGCCAACCGTGATGGTCTCGCCGATCTGCACATCACGCACGACAGGGCCGGTCGGGCTCTGGAAACCGTGGGCGTTGCGCTTCTTCAGCTTGGCCTTGCCGCGACCACCACGACGGAAGCCATCGCTTTCTTCGTCGGTAGTGCGTGGCGCCACACGTGGCGCCGGAGCTTTTTCTTTGACCGATGCGCGATGCGGAGCGTTTTTGCGCTCGCCATCACCACCACCGCTGCGACGATTGTTGTCGTCGGCACGTGGCTTGTCCGGACGGCGCTGTTCGTTCTGCTTGTTGCGAACGTCAGCCGATGGAGCAGGAGCAGCAGCCACCGGTGCGCTTTCGCGAACAGGTTCGGCAGCGGCAGCCGGCGCCGCAACGGCGTCGCTGGCAGCGGTTTGCGCAGCAGCAGGCTGGCGACGCGCTTCTTCTTCGGCGCGTTGCTTGGCTTCTTCTTCAGCCTTCTGACGGGCAGCATTTTCTACTGCGCGACGCTCATCCAGTTCACGCTTGCGCTCTGCTTCGATTTCTTCCGGGCTGCGCTGTACGAAAACTTTCTTCTTGCGAACTTCAACGCTGATGCTCTTGCTACCAGCCACACGCAGGGTGCTGGTAGTTTTACGCTGCAGCGTGATCTTGCGTGGTTCTTCCACTTTCGCCTTGTGACTGCTCTTCAAGTGAGTCAGCAGGGATTGCTTCTCACTGTCAGTCACATTTTCGTCGGCGGCGGTGTGCGGCAGACCTGCCTCACGCATCTGCTGCAACAGGCGCTCTACCGGTGTTTTGACCTCATCGGCCAGTTGTTTCACCGTGACTTGCGTCATGCACTTCTCTCCTCAGGCCGCGCCTAATTACTCGAACCAGTGGGCTCGGGCGGCCATGATCAACTTGCCGGCACGATCATCGTCAATGCCGTCGATGTCGAGCAGGTCGTCAATAGACTGCTCGGCCAGGTCTTCGCGGGTAATTACGCCGCGCACCGCCAGTTCCATCGCCAAATCCTTGTCCATACCCTCAAGCGAGAGCAGGTCTTCGGCCGGATGGGCGTCTGCCAGCTTTTCCTCAGTAGCGATGGCTTTGGTCAACAAGCGATCCTTGGCGCGAGCACGAAGCTCGTTGACGATGTCCTCGTCAAAGCCGTCGATGTTGAGCATTTCCTCCACCGGTACGTAGGCAATCTCTTCCAGGCTGGTGAAGCCTTCATCTACCAGCACCTGAGCCAGTTCTTCGTCGACTTCCAGCTCGTCGATGAAGTTGCGCAGGATGTCGCCGGTTTCTGCTTGCTGCTTAGCCTGGATGTCCGATTCGGTCATCACGTTCAGGGTCCAGCCAGTCAACTGGCTGGCCAGACGCACGTTCTGACCACCGCGACCGATGGCCTGAGCCAGATTGTCTGCGCCAACGGCGATGTCCATGGCATGGGCATCTTCGTCAACGATAATTGCCGCAACCTCGGCCGGGGACATGGCGTTGATCACGAACTGGGCCGGGTTGTCGTCCCACAGCACGATATCAACACGCTCACCGCCCAACTCACCCGATACCGCCTGGACGCGCGAACCGCGCATACCGATGCAGGCACCTTGCGGGTCGATGCGCTTGTCCTTGGAGCGGACGGCGATCTTGGCACGCGAACCCGGATCACGGGAGGCGGCCATGACCTCGATGAGGCCTTCGGCGATTTCCGGCACTTCGATACGGAACAGCTCGATCAGCATTTCCGGCGCGGTACGCGACAGGATCAGCTGCGGGCCGCGGTTCTCGGTGCGGATTTCCTTGAGCAGCGCACGCAGACGCACGCCGACACGGAAGGTTTCGCGAGAAATGATGTCTTCACGGGCCAGCAATGCTTCAGCATTGTTGCCCAGATCGACGATCACGTTGTCGCGGGTAACTTTTTTCACGGTGCCGGAGATGATTTCTCCCAGGCGCTCGCGATAGGCGTCGACCACTTGAGCGCGCTCGGCTTCGCGAACTTTCTGCACGATGACCTGCTTGGCAGTCTGTGCAGCGATGCGGCCGAACTCGATGGATTCGATTTTCTCTTCGACGACGTCACCGACCTTGGCACCAGGATGCGTTTCGGCAACCTTGCTTGGCCAGGTCTCGATGGCCGGATCGTCGAGATCATTCTCTTCGACGACCGTCCAGCGACGGAAGGTTTCGTAAGAACCGGTGTGGCGGTTGATTTCCACACGCAGGTCCACTTCGTCTTCAAAACGCTTTTTGGTAGCAGTGGCCAGAGCCAGCTCCAGCGCTTCAAAAATTACGCTTGCCGGTACACCCTTTTCATTGGATACCGACTCAACAACCAGCAGTACTTCTTTGCTCATCGTACGCCTCGCCTTTCGCAAGCCATTGGATCCGCGGGATCCGCGTCTCAGTCAAAACTGGGAATAATGTTGGCCTTGTCGATCATATCGATCGGCAACAGGAACTCGTGGTCTTCTACCTGCACCACGACGTCCTGCTCTTCTACACCGCGCAGAAGGCCCTGAAAGTTGCGTCGACCTTCGAAAGGCGAGCGCAGCTTGATCTTCACTTGTTCACCGGCAAATTTGGCAAACTGCTCAAGAGTGAACAGCGGGCGCTCCATGCCAGGCGAGGAAACTTCAAGGGTGTATTCAACGGAGATCGGATCTTCAACATCCAGAACGCCGCTGATCTGACGGCTGACAATGGCGCAATCGTCCACCAGCACGCCACCCTCTTTATCGATATAAACGCGCAACATCGAGTGACGACCCTGAGCCGAAAACTCGATACCCCAGCATTCATAGCCCAGGGCCACGACCACCGGGGCCAGCAAGGCCTGCAACTCTTCTAGCTTGCTCGACACCTGAACCCCCTAGTGCATGATATGTGCATGCTTTGCAAAATAAAAAAATGGGCATAACGCCCATCCTTGAAACGCCGTCGAACAGCGGCGTTGAAAGGAT
>NZ_WBRZ01000221.1:0-8995 GCF_008923895.1 Pseudomonas sp. GXM4 | reverse complement strand
AAGGAATGCAGCCGGGGACGCTCCGCGCCACATTAAGAGCCGAACGCGGAGCGTCCGATGAGGCATTCCCACGCAGAGCGTGGGAACGATCTTTTCAACGGCTTGAAACGCACGCAAAAAAACGCCGATGACCATCACTGGCCATCGGCGTTTTCACGTCTGAAGCGGATTTGCTCAAGCGTCAGATCAGAACGCCGGCAATACCGCGCCGCTGTACTTCTTCTCGATGAAGGCTTTGACTTCCGGGCTGGTCAGGGCCTTGGCCAGTTTCTGGATCGCGTCGCTGTTCTTGTTGTCCTCACGGGCAACCAGGAAGTTCACGTATGGCGAGTCAGCGCCTTCGATCACCAGCGCATCTTTCTGCGGGTTGAGCTTGGCTTCCAGCGCGTAGTTGGTGTTGATCATGTCCAGATCAACTTCTTTCAGAACGCGCGGCAGCAGGGCCGATTCCAGTTCCTTGAACTTGAAGTTGTGCGGGTTCTTGGCGATGTCTTTTGGCGTTGCCAAAGCGTTTTTCGGATCTTTCAGTTCGATCAGGCCGGCCTTTTGCAGCAGGATCAGGGCGCGGCCGCTGTTGCTGCCTTCGTTGGGGATGGCGATGGTCGCGCCGTCCGGCAGCTCAGCCAGAGTCTTGTACTTGCTCGAGTAGCCACCGAACGGTTCAACGTGGACGCCCTGCACGGTCACCAGGTACTTGGATTTGTCATCCTTGTATTTACCCTGGTTGAAGCTGTTCAGGTACGGCAGGGTCTGGAAGTAGTTGGCGTCGAGACGCTTCTCGCCGACCTGTACGTTCGGTTGCACGTAGTCGGTGAAGACCTTGATTTCCAGATCCACGCCCTCTTTGGCCAGGGTCGGTTTGATCAGCTCAAGGATTTCAGCGTGGGGCACCGGCGTTGCGGCAACTACCAGTTTCTCGCCGGCGTTGGCGAAAGAAGCCGTCAGTGCAGCCGCCAATGCGGTAAACAACAGAACCTTTTTCATGCAGTGTCCTTATCGAAAATCACGGTCGTCATCGACGACGGCATTTAATACGTGTGCCAGTGAAGTGATATCGCTGGCGTGAGGCGGACAATACCCGGATTTTTTATTCCCGGACAATAACGTTTATTCAGCTTCATATTCCATTTTGTTCATGTTGAAGAAAATGCTCACACCGCCTCGCTCAAGCGAATCAGCCAGTCTTTCAACGCCTTACGCTCTGCACTGCTCCCACCTATATGGGTCTGCCTGACCAGACGTTCGATCTGAACCTGCGGCGCAGACGCGTCAGGCAGGTTCAGATGTTCCGGCAGGATTTCGTCGCCGGTGCTGACCAGCAGGGCAAAGTGGATGACGTTTTCCAGTTCGCGAGTGTTGCCCGGCCAGCTGTGTTGTTCGAGTACATGCTGAGCGGCTTCGCTGATCAGCGGCACGGGCAGATCGAGACGCTGGCTGTAGATGCCAAGGAAATACTCGGCCAGCGAGAGAATGTCGCCGGTACGCGCGCGCAATGCCGGCAGCTCCAGATGACCCTCGCTGAGGTAGTGATAGAGCCGCTCGTGGAATTTTCCGGCGTCCACGGCCTGGGCCAGATCGATGCTGGTCGCCGCAACCAGGCGCACATCCACCGGGCTCGGCTGATGCGCACCGACGCGGGTGACTTCGTGGTTTTCCAATGCCGCGAGCAACTTGATCTGGATTGGCAGCGGCAGATCGCCGATCTCATCCAGGTACAAGGTGCCGCCGTTGGCCGAACCGAACCAGCCGGCGCGGCTGCTGGCCGAACCGCTGTAGCTGCCGGTGGCGTAGCCGAACAGTTCGGCGTCGGCGTAGGTCGGGCTGATCGCGCCGCAGTTCACCGAAACGAACAGCCCGCTGCGATCACTGGCGCGGTGGATATGCCGGGCGAGCAGCTCTTTACCGGTGCCAGTCTCACCGCGAATCAACACTGAAATCGAACGTGGAGCCAACTACTCCAACTCCTCGCGCAATTGCCGCGAGCGTGGGTCGACGAACACCAGCGCCTTGGCGCGAATGCTCAGAGGGCTTTTTTCCGCATCGGGAAAGGTCAGCAAGGGCTGACCGAAGGTTTCCAAACTCATGGCAGGCTCCCGCCCAAAACCGCCAGCCGACGGGGGCGTTGAATAGTAAGGTCAGGCGCGACGGCGGGCGTGGAGTTCCAGGCGATTTTGCAGGCGATAGAGGTAGGCAAACCCCTGCTCCCAACGCTGATGCCCGGACTTGACGTTGATGTGGCCGGCCCCGGCAAGAATCCCCGTCTCCGCGCCCCAGTTGCGCGCCATTTCCAATGCGCGCGGCGCACTGACGGCGGCGTCGTTGTCGGAGCTGACGACCTGACTGGGAAACGGCAACAGGTCCGTCGGGATCGGTGCGAAGTTGCGCAGTGCCGGCGCACAGGCAGGACGCTCGACATCGGCCGGCGCGACCAGCAACGCCCCGCGCACCTGACGCAGGTACTGCAACGGCGCAGTCGCCGCCCAGTGAGCGACGGTGATGCAGCCGAGACTGTGAGCGATGAGAATGACCGGCGTGCTGTCCGCGGCAATCGCTTCGGCCAGCGCGGCGACCCAGTCTTCACGGCGCGGCGTCAGCCAATCGGCCTGCTCGACCCGCGCGCTGTTCGGCAGGCTGTTCTGCCAGTGGCTTTGCCAATGATCTTCTGGCGATCCTTGCCAGCCCGGCACAATCAGGTAACGGATTGATTCGTTGCGCATGGGGAAGCTCTCCTGCGTCGTGTCTGTTCCGTGTCGAGTATAGGGAGATGAGTTATATTCGTTAAGGAATAAGAAGCTATTTATTAAGACCCTTATCGAATATGTGATTTGTGTAGGGCATAAGATTCCTCCCCCTCACCCCAACCCTCTCCCCCAAGGGGGCGAGGGGGAAAGGGAGCCGATCTTCAGGTTCTTCAAATCTTGAGTTCGACTGGATTTCTCATATCGGTGTATAGCCGCCAGACACCCCGGTCAGTCCCCTCTCCCTCCGAGAGGGCTAGGGTGAGGGGCTTTTTCAAATACCGAACGCAAAAAAAGGGCCGCACCCTGCCAAGGAGACGGCCCCGGAAAAACGAAAATCTGTTACCGCGCGGTGATCACCGACAATTTGGTAATCCCCGCCCGTTCGATCGAAGCCATGGCTCGCGCCACTTCGCCGTAATTCACCCCGTCATCGGCCTGCAATTGCACGCGCACTTCCGGGTCCTTGGCCTTGGCCGACTTGAGGTTGAATTCCAGCAAGTCGGGCTGAATCTCGTCCTTGTTGATAAACAGCTTGCCGGCGCCGTCGATGCTCACCACCAGCGGATCCTTCTGCTCGACCGGTGCCACCGCTTCGGTCTTCGGCAGGTTGATCGGTATCGCATTGGTCAGCAGCGGCGCGGTGACGATAAACACCACCAGCAGCACCAGCATCACATCTACCAGCGGCGTCACGTTGATTTCGCTGAGCACCTCATCCGTGTCTTGCGTAGAGAAGGCCATATCAGGAAGCCTCCTTCACTTTTGCCGCGTTGCCCGACGTTGCCACCTTGTGTGCGGTCGGGTGGATCAGCACGCGGAACGCGCTCTTCTGCGCCAGGCTGTAGAAGTCGTGGGCGAAGTCATCGAGATCCGCCGCGGTCAATTTCAGACGGCGCAGAAAGTAGTTGTAAACCAGCACCGCCGGCACCGCGACGGCGATCCCCACGCCAGTCGCGACCAGTGCCGCACCGATCGGGCCGGCCACGGTTTCCAGGCTTGCCGAACCAGCGACGCTGATGCCTTTCAACGCTTCCATGATTCCCCACACCGTGCCGAACAAACCAATGAACGGCGAGGTGCTGCCAATACTCGCGACCACCGCCAGACCGGTTTCCAGCGAACGCCGTTCACGGACGATCTGCTGGCGCAAGGCGCGTTCGAGGCGATCCTGATGGTTGATCGCCTGGCTCAGGTCATTTGCCTGCGGCGCCTCGCCCACCTGGATCGCCGCGTAACCGGCCTGCGCCACCCGCGCTGCGGCGCCGGGCTGGGTTTCGCTCAACTCGGCGGCGGCATCCAGGCTCGACGCCGCCCAGAAACGTTTGTGAAAGCGCCGATCCTGTGCTTTCAAACGACCGAACTGCACAGCCTTGAGCAATGCCAAACCCCAAGTGGCGACGGAAAAAACCACCAGCAGCCAGATCACCGCGCTTTCGATGGATTCCAGTGGAGATGCCAGTAACGTCATGATGTGTTCCCTCGTGTAAACATTTCGCGCGAATTTGGTTTCGGTTTAATGAATCTTGAAATCGATGGGCACGCTGACCCAGCCGTCCTGGGCGACATCACCCTGCTTGGCCGGGACGAAACTCCAGCGCTTGACGGCATTCAGCGCCGCATCGTCGAGCTGCTGCCGGCCACTGCTTTTGGCAATCTGAATCTCGCCCGGTTTGCCGCTGGCCAACACATGCACCCGTAACAACACCGTGCCTTCCCAACCGCGACGCTGGGCCAGCGACGGGTATTCCGGCGCCGGATTTTTCAGATACGCAGCGTTGGCTGAAGCCGGAGTAACAGGCGCCGGTGCCGGTGGCGCAGGAGGCGCTGGAGCGGCGACCGGGGCTGCGGGTTTCGCTGGCGCTGGCGGTTGCTCTACTGCCTTCGGCGCCGGTTTGGGCGGCGGTTTCACCACCGGTTTGGGTTTGGCGATCGGCTTGGGCGGCGGCGGTTTCACCGCCAACTCATCCTCCACTGGCGGTGGCGGTTCGACCACGGGCGCCGGTGGTGGCGGCGCAACAACCGGCGGCGCTGGCGGAGCCGGGCGCGAAAACTCGATGGTCATCGGCGGAATTTCCGGCGGCACCACCGGCAGCACTGGCGTCGGTTTCTGGCTGACCCAGTAAATCACCGCGCCATGCACCACCAGCGCGAGAACACCGAGCAGAAGGGTTTCGCGCCGACTCAAAATACCCTTGGGCGCTCGCTGCAAACGCAACTGCCCCAACGGCACCCGGTGCGGCCGGCCAAGATCGACCAGTTCGTCACTCGGCGTGTGCCGCCACATCAACTCCCCTGCGCTGGCGGCGGTCTGGACATTGCCCATTGTTCAACTCCCTGCAGTCTCTTTCGTTCTACGAGCCAAAGCGATCAACCCGCAATTCTTGAAGCCCCCACGGCGTAGTCGATGGGGTAATCATTGGGCTTGCACGCTTATCACCGAAAGTAATCTTTGACGTTATGCATAGGTCTTCAAGGAATATGCAAATCGCCCGTTTTTACCGAAGCCGCGCACCACAAGGGCTGCAGCGATCTGCCATAAACCCCATGCTTTTACGGCATGAAAAGTATTCGGATACGGCATCCGTTAACGCCTTAAAAGGCTGTTTTGGTTCGCTGAATGCCGACGTTAGGCGCGATTGCCGCCGTCGCTGTCGATCAGCTGCGTCTGCTTGCCGGCGCCGCTGAGGGTTGGTTGAACGGCCATGTCCAGGTCAGCGCCTTGAAAGCTCAATTAAAAGTCGTAGCGACCGGTAACGCCGAGGGTTCGCGGGGTGCCGAGCAGGCCTTCATAGCCGCCGTTGCCGCCGGTCCACAGAGTCGTGTAGTAGGTTTTGTCGAAGGCGTTTTTCAGCCACAGCGAGACGTCCCACTGGCCCTGATTGAAATCACCGCGCAAGCCAGTGGATAGGTTGACCACCGCGTAACTGGGGATCTGCCCGTAGTCGGAATCCTCGACCGTGCCCACCGCTTTGGAGCGGAACGCGTAGCTGCCGGTGACGTAGGGTTCGAAGCCGTTAGCCAGATTCCATTTGTATTCGCCGTTGGCGTTGCCGATCCATTTCGACGCGCCGACCACTTGATGGCCGCTGAGGTCGCACGAGGCCGGCGCACCCGGGGCCTGGCTGACTTCCGGCGGGCACGGCGCATCCTTGTACGAGAGGTAGCTGACGTCGTTGTACGAGCCGTTGAAATTCAGGGTCAGGCCACGCAGCGGCACCACGGTGCTTTCGAACTCGATGCCACGCGAGCGCACCGAGCCTGCGTTGGTCAGGTATTGCACGCGGTTGGCGGCGTCATAGGCGTTGGTCTGGTAGGCGTTGACCTGGGTCCAGAATACGTTGGCGTTGAGTTGCAGGCGGCGATCCCACAGGGTGCTTTTGAAGCCGAGTTCGGCGTTGTTGGCGCGCTCGGTGCCGATCAGTAACGAGTCGGCGCCAGCGGTAGGTGCGGAGCCGACCGCGAGGTTGACCCCGCCGGATTTCTCGCCGTGGGACAGCGTCGCGTAACCGAGCACGTCGTCGGTAATGCGATAGCTCAGGTTGAGCAGTCCCGAGGGGCTGGAGCTGTACTGATTCAAATCACCGGAATCGTAGACGCCGGCACGCCCCCGACGCGCATTGGCTGCCGCACCCGCCACCGCCACGCCGCCGACCGGCGCGTTGCGGCTGACCGAAGCGTTTTTCTCTTCGTAGGTGCCACGCACCCCGGCGGTAAAATCGAGACGTTCACTCAGGTGCCAGGTGCCTTGGGCAAACAGGGCGAAACTGTCGGTCTGGATATGGCCGTTGCCGACGCTGATGACGTTGGCCAGGCTGCCCGCCGGTGTGCCATTCCAGATGTCGGCCTGCGGGCCGTAATAGGAGAAGGATTTGTTGTCCAGATCCGAGCCGAAATAGTAGGCGCCGACCACATAATCGAAGAACTCACCCTTGGGCGAGGCCAGGCGAAATTCCTGCGAATACTGTTTGTCTTCCACCGACACGCCGGCGTTGTAACTGGCCGGCACGTTGAGGCCATCGTCGTTGCGCGGGGTGAAATTCCAGAAACGATAAGAGCTGACCGACGTCAGGGTGAAGTCGCTCGGCAACGTCCAGTTGGCTTCCACCGACGTGCCGCCCTGATGCACGGTGACGTGCTGGTCGTTATCGAGATTGACCTTGCGATGCCGGCCGTTGACCAGCGTCGCCCCGGCCGCACTGGCCCGCGCTTCATACAGGTTGACGCCGTTGATGGTCGGCCCGGTGTTGTACAACACCCGGGTGCCGGCGCTGGAATCTTCTTCGTTGTAATCGCCGATCCAGCGCAGATTGAAATCTTCATTGGGCTTGAACAACAGCTGCGCGCGAAAGCCCTCGCGGGAGCCGCCGTTGAGGTCGTGGCCGTCGTATTCGTTCTTGATGTCGCCGTCACTGCGCGTGCGATACGCCGAGAAGCGCCCGGCCAGTTGATCGTTGAGCGGCCCGGAAATCGTGCCTTTGGTCTGGAAGTAACCGTCCTCGCCGACCGAGGTTTCGATACTGCGTTCCGGTGTGAAACTGGGGGCGCGGGTGCTGATGTTGATGACCCCGGCGGTGGTGTTCTTGCCGAACAGCGTGCCCTGCGGACCGCGCAAGACCTCGAGCTGTTCGATGTCCATCAGATCGAACACCGCCATTCCTGGACGACCCAGATAAACGTTATCGATGTACAGGCCAACGCTGCCTTCCAAGCCATCACTGGCCGGGTTGTTACCCAGGCCACGGATCGACACGCTGGACTGGCGCGCATGCATGTAAGCGACGTTGACGCTGGGCACCAGTTGCTGCAAGTCCTGAATCCGGTAAACCCGTTGCGTCTCCAGATTCTGCCCACTGACCACGCTCATTGGCGTCGGCACGTCTTGCGAACTTTCTTCGCGGCGGCGGGTGGTGACGGTCACGGTTTCCAGCTGCGAACCGTTCGCCGCCGCTGTGCCTGCGGGGACGGGCGGAGGGGTTTCGGCTTCGGCGGCATAGCCGTGAGTCCAGCTGGCGCTGCCTGCCAGCAACAGCGCCAAAGGCAGGCGTTTGAGCCGTCGGGGTGATGGGGGTAACGCGAGATTCAACGGACTCATGGCGCGGCTCCTGGTCAAAAAACACACAGACATCTTCAGTGCTGCATATTCTTTTCAGTTATTTATTTATGGATTTAGAAATATTTACTGCATAAGAGATTGCCTTTATAAGGAGTCGACCTAATGCATATCCAATGCATTTCCCGGATATTTTTTATGTGAAAAATGCATATCGACTTGCGCCAATTGCGTCACTTCATTGCTCTGGTTGAGCAACGCAGCTTCGTCGCTGGAGCGCAGGCGGTGAACCTGTCGCAGTCGGCATTCAGCCGCAGCATCCAAGCACTGGAACACAGCGTCGGCTGCCAGTTGGTCGACCGTGGGCGCAAGGAATTGCCGCCTACCAAACAGGGCCATGTGCTGCTCGAACATGCGCGGCGACTGGTCAGCGGTGCGCAGCAGATGGCCAATGAGATCAGCCAGTTCAATGGCCTCGAGGCCGGGGAATTGCGCTTTGGCTGCGGGCCGGCGCCAGCCGCTGGATTGATCCCACGCGCGATCGGCGCGTTCATCGGCCGCTACCCGAAAGCGCGGGTGCAATTTCAAGTCGATGACTGGCAGAGCCTGAGCAAACGCCTGCTCAGCGAAGAGTTCGAATTCTTCGTCGCCGATACCCGGCAATTCGAGGCCGATCCGGATCACCAGACCTACCGCTTGCGGGCACGCAAATGGCATTTCTGCTGCCGCGCCGGGCATCCACTTACGGCGTTTGAACGCATCACTGCCGAGCAATTGCTGAGTTATCCACTGGCGGTCAGCATCCGCCCGCCGAACCTGCGCAAGGTCATCGTCGACCTCAGTGGTCGTCCGGATTTCACCCCGAATGTGGAATGCGAAAACGGCTCGAGTCTATTGAGTGTGGTGTTGCGCTCGGAGGCGATCGGAATTGTCGGCGCGTATTCCGATGCGCTGCATCTGGCCAAGGGTGAGCTGGTCTGTTTGAAGATCGAAGGCCTGGCCGATGATCTGGAGGAGCTGTACACCCGCTATGGCATCGTCAGCCGCGCCGGGTATCGGTTGTCACCGTTGGCCGAAGCGATGATTGAGCAGATCAAAGTGGTTGATGCGGAGGATCAGGAAGTGTGTTCGCTGGAGAATTTTGCTGTCTGAGCTGGCCCCTTCGCGAGCAGGCTCGCTCCCACGGGAATACGCATTTCCAATG
>NZ_WBRZ01000220.1:0-9016 GCF_008923895.1 Pseudomonas sp. GXM4 | reverse complement strand
ACAATGGAATGCGTTCCCTGTAGGAGCTGCCGAAGGCTGCGATCTTTGCGATCTAATCCAAGCCCAACTTCTTCAGCCGATAACGCATCGACCTGAACGACAGACTCAACCGCTGCGCCGCCGCCGTGCGGTTCCAGCGGGTTTCCTCCAGCGCCTGCAAAATCAGCTTCCTCTCGACGCTCTCCAGATAATCCTCAAGATTGTCGACCTGCGTCAGATCGGCCATCGCCCCGTCCGCCGTGCAATTGCCTTCGCTCAAACGCAGATCCTGCGCCTCGATCGTGCGGTTTTCACACAGGGTGTGCGCGCGTTCGAGGACGTTCTCCAGTTCGCGCACATTGCCGGGGAAGCGATAGTTCTTTAGCGCCTCCAGCGCTTGCGGGTGCAGGCGCGCTTCGGGTTGTCCGGTGTCTTTGGCCAGGCGCTTGAGCACGTGCATGGCAAGCGCCTCGATGTCGTCACGGCGTTCGCGCAGGGACGGCACACGCAGTTCGATGACGTTGAGCCGGTAATACAGATCCTGGCGGAAGCGTTCGGCCGAAACTTCGGCTTCAAGGTCTTTGTGCGTGGCACAAAGGATGCGCACATCCACCACCGTTTCCTGCTGGCCGCCGACGCTGCGCACGGCTTTTTCCTGAATCGCCCGCAGCAGCTTCACCTGCATCGACAGCGGCAGGTCGGCGACTTCATCGAGAAACAGAGTGCCGCCATGGGCCGCTTGAAACAGTCCCGGCTTGTCTTCGACGGCTCCAGTGAAACTGCCTTTGCGGTGGCCGAAAAATTCGCTTTCCATCAGCTCTGACGGAATCGCCCCGCAGTTCACCGGCACAAACGGCTGGCTGGCGCGCGGACCTTGTTCGTGGATCAGACGCGCGACCAGTTCTTTGCCGCTGCCGGATTCACCACTGATGTACACCGGCGCCTGACTGCGTGCGAGCTTGTCGATCTGCCTGCGCAGATTGGCCATCGGCGGCGAGTCGCCCAGCAAGCGTCGCTCGATTGCCGTGCTCAAGCCGCCCGCTGTCGGCAGGCGCAGCGCCGAGCTGACCAGTTCGCGCAGGCGCGGCAGTTCCACCGGTTTGGTGAGAAAGTCGAACGCCCCGGCCTTCAGCGCATTGATAGCCGTTTCCAGGCTTCCGTACGCCGTGATCATCGCCACCGGCAGGTGTGGATCGCGTTGCTGAATGTGTTGCACCAGCTCCAGCCCGGTGCCGTCGGGCAGGCGCATGTCGGTCAGGCACAGGTCAAAGTGCTCGCGCTGCAACAGCGCCTGAGCTTCGCCCAGATTACGTGCGCTGAAGGTCTCGAGTTTCATCCGTCCCAGGGTGATTTCCAGGAGCTCGCGGATATCCGGTTCGTCGTCGACGATTAGAATTTTTTGCCGTGGGCTTGTATTCAACTTTGTTTCCGTCCGTGAGCAAAAGTGATGCAAAAGCAGCCGCCGCCTTGGCGTGATTTGAAGTCTAGGCGTGCCTGGTTGCTTTCGCACAGCTCACGGGACAGATAAAGGCCAAGACCGGTGCCCTGGCTGCTGGTAGTGAAGAACGGCTCAAACAGATGCGCCTGCTCCTCGGCCGACACGCCGGGGCCGTTGTCCTGCACTTCGAGCACCGCCAACTGGCTGTCCGGGTCGACGAACAGTGCCAGCCAGACGTCGGCCTGCTCGTGCAGTTGTGCACTGTGACGCCAGGCGTTGCGTATCAGATTGTCGAGAATCTGCCGCAATTGGTTGGGATCCATCAGCGTGGTGAAATCGCCGGAATTGATCCGCAGATGAATGTGCTGGCGCTCATTGGCCTGCTCGCGGATTTCGCCGACGAAGTCTTCCAGCCACGGCTTGAGGTCCAGCCGTTGCGGCGCGCTTTGCTGGCGGCGGGACAGTTGCAGGACGTTTTCGATGACTCGGTTCATGCGCTGGGAGTGGTCTTGAATAATCTGCGTCAGACGCCGATCTGCGCTATCGAGTTCCTCGGACTCGGCCAACAGCTGCGCGGCATGACTGATCGCGCCCAGTGGATTGCGAATTTCATGGGAGATGCCGGCGGTCAAACGCCCGAGCGCAGCGAGCTTGAGTTGCTGCGCCTGTTGGGTGATTTGCGCCAGGTCTTCGAGAAACACCAGCGTCTGCTGGTTCGGGCTCTGCTCAAGGGCGATGAAACTGGGCTGCAGCTCAAGGCCATTGCCGGGGATTTTCAGGCTCTGCGGGCGCAAGGTCGGGTTGTTGCGCCACAGTTGCAGACGCTCGACCAGTGCTGGCGAATATTCGTCGATCATATGACCTTGCAGGTGACTGTGGCCGAGCAGACTCTGCGCGCTGTGATTGGCCAGTTGCACCCGACGTTGCTCGTCGAGCACCAGAATCCCCGTGCGCATGCGTTGCAGGATCAACGCGTTCAGCGCCTCCAGGCTGACCACTTCGCTGGCGCGCTGTTCGGCCAGGGTCTCGCTGACTTCGAGGCGGCGGATCAACCCTTGCACCAGCAGCGAGGCGGCGAAGCACAGCGCGCCGAGGGTGCCGGCTTGCAAGTAGGCGTTGGCGCTCAAGGGGCGGCTCAGACCCAGCAAAAAGCTCAGGCCGACAATGCCGATCGCCGCGATGGCGGCAATCAGCAGGCCGATGCGTCGGCGTAGCAGGGTGTTGCTGATTGCCACCGAGACCACCAGCAGATTGCCCAGCGCACTGGCCACGCCGCCCGCCGCGTAGAACAGGCCGCACAACAGCAGCACGTCGACGAGGGCCAGGGTGAACAACTGCGCCGGGCGCCGGGTGTTTTCGAGGAACACCACCAGCAGCATATTGATGATCAGGTACAGCCAGCTGCCGCCGCGCAGCAGGTCGTCGTTGGCCGACGTCAGCAGGCGGTTGTCCATGTTGCTGGAGATCAGCAGCACCAGAGTGATGCCGACACTTAAACGGTACAGGTGATAAAGGCGCAGCAGACGCTGCGCCTGTTTCTGGTCGGCGTTGGCGGCATCAGCGACCACTGGCGCCCGGGCCTTGCTCGAGATGAGCCTGGCTGCAATACCACAGTTGCTGGTTGCCCAGCGCGCGGTCGCGCGGCAGGTGCACGCCGCAGTGGGCGCAGCGCACCATCGGCGGCGCGTCCTGTTCGCGCGGCGATCGGGTGGACGAGGCGGGGGCCTTGAATTTGCGCCAGAGCCAGATGGCGGCGAAGATCAGGGCAATCCAGAACAATAAACGAAGCATGATGAGCGGCTTTTCGACTGATGATCCGGCAGTTTAGCCAAGGACCCGATCAGCGCACAGCCTATTAAAGCGCGGCAATAAAAAAGGGAGATCCGCGGATCTCCCTTTTTCGTACCGCCGGTGTGATCAGTCGAATACGCCGAAGGTCATGTAGCTGAACCACGAGCGATCGGTGTCGCTGGATTCCGGCTCTGGCTCTTCGATCACGTCGCCGTTTTCGTCCTTAGGCTTGAGCTCGTTCGGAATCGCATCTTTCGCGTCCTGGAACTGCTTCTGCACATCCTGGTTGGCGCGGGTTTCGCCCGGCGGCAGCGGTGGACGCGATTCGATCAGGCCCAAAGTCGCCTTGCTCAGGAATGAACGGTTGTCGGCCTCGGCTACGCGTGGCACGAACTGGCCATCTTGCAGGCTCGGGTGATCCGGGTAGTTGAGCTTGAGGGTTTCCAGGCTGGTGGCGGCCAGATCGTCGAGATGCAGACGCTGGTAAGCCTCGGTCATCACCGCCAGGCCGTCGCCGACCGATGGGGTTTCCTGGAAGTTTTCCACGACGTACTTGCCACGGTTGGCAGCGGCTACATAAGCCTGACGGGTCAGGTAGTAGTCGGCGACGTGAATCTCGTAGGCCGCCAGCAGGTTGCGCAGATAGATCATGCGCTGCTTGGCGTCCGGCGCGTAGCGGCTGTTCGGGTAGCGGCTGGTCAGCTGCGCGAACTCGTTGTACGAGTCGCGGGCGGCGCCCGGGTCACGCTTGGTCATGTCCAGCGGCAGGAAGCGCGCCAGCAGGCCGACGTCCTGGTCGAACGAGGTCAGACCCTTGAGGTAGTACGCGTAATCCACGTTCGGATGCTGCGGATGCAAACGAATGAAACGCTCGGCGGCGGACTTTGCAGCTTCCGGCTCGGCGTTCTTGTAGTTGGCGTAGATCAACTCCAGCTGAGCCTGATCGGCGTAGCGACCGAACGGATAACGCGACTCCAGAGCCTTCAGTTTGGCTGTGGCGCTGGTGTAGCTGTTGTTGTCCAGATCAGTCTGAGCCTGCTGATACAGCTCGGCTTCGCTGAGGTTTTCGTCTACGACTTCCTTCGATGAGCAAGCAGCGGTCAATGCGAGGATGGCGATCAGCAGCAGGTGTTTCACTTGCATGGCGGCTTGCGTCCCTATGACGGCCGCTGTCTTGGGCGGGGCCGTCCTGTTATGATGAGCGCCCCGTTGAAAAGCCTCGGGGCAAAAGACGCCGTATTTAACCACAAGCGCGCAGCCGAAACCAAAGGCTGTGCCGACGCCCAGTCCGAGCATGTCCGATAAAATTGAACTTCGCGCAGAGGTGCCGTCCGAATTGGGCGGCCAACGCCTCGATCAAGTCGCCGCCCAACTCTTCGCTGAGCACTCACGCTCGCGCCTTTCCGCCTGGATCAAAGAAGGTCGCCTGACTGTGGACGGGGCGGTGATCCGCCCGCGCGATATTGTGCATGGCGGTGCCATCCTTGAGCTGACTGCCGAGCAGGAAGCCCAGGGCGAGTGGATCGCCCAGGACATCGAGCTCGACATCGTCTATGAAGACGACGACATCCTGGTGATCAACAAGCCTGCGGGCCTGGTGGTGCACCCGGCTGCCGGTCATGCCGATGGCACCCTGCTCAACGCTTTGTTGCACCATGTGCCGGACATCATCAATGTCCCGCGCGCCGGTATCGTGCATCGTCTGGACAAGGACACCACCGGTCTGATGGTGGTGGCCAAGACCATTCAGGCGCAGACCAAACTGGTCGCACAATTGCAGAGCCGCAGCGTCAGCCGTATCTACGAGTGCATCGTCATTGGCGTGGTCACCGCCGGTGGCAAGATCAACGCACCGATCGGTCGTCACGGCCAGCAACGCCAGCGCATGGCAGTGATGGAAGGCGGCAAGCCTGCCGTCAGCCACTACCGCGTGCTCGAGCGTTTCCGTTCCCACACTCACGTGCGGGTGAAGCTGGAAACCGGTCGGACCCACCAGATCCGCGTGCACATGGCACACATCAACTTCCCGTTGGTCGGCGATCCGGCCTACGGCGGGCGCTTCCGCATTCCGCCTGCGGCCAACCCGACCATGGTGGAATCGCTCAAGCACTTCCCGCGTCAGGCGCTGCACGCGCGCTTCCTTGAACTTGATCACCCGACGAGCGGTGAGCGCATGAGCTGGGAATCGCCGCTGCCGGAAGATTTCGTCTGGCTGCTGACCCTGCTCAAGCAGGATCGCGAGGCCTTCGTCGGATGAACTGGCTGACGCCGGACTGGCCTGCGCCGGCCAGCGTCAGGGCCTGTGTCACCACCCGCGAGGGTGGTGTCAGCGAGGCGCCGTTCGACAGCCTGAATCTGGGCGATCACGTCGATGATCGTCTTGAAGCCGTCGCCGAGAACCGTCGGCGTCTGACCGAGCACTTCTCTATACAGCCTGCCTGGTTGCAGCAAGTGCACGGGATCACCGTTGCCCATGCTGATCCGGGCATCGTTGCGACTGCAGATGCCAGCTGGACCGCAACGCCGGGCATTGCCTGCGCAGCGATGACGGCGGACTGCCTGCCGGCGTTGTTCTGCGATCGTGCGGGCACTCGCGTAGCGGCGGCCCATGCCGGTTGGCGTGGTTTGGCGGCGGGGGTGCTTGAAGCGACCCTCGATAGCCTCAATGTTGCGCCTGAAGAGATTCTGGTCTGGCTCGGCCCGGCGATTGGCCCAAAGGCTTTCGAGGTCGGTCCGGAAGTTCGCGAAGTCTTCATCAATCAATTGCCGGAAGCGGCGACAGCCTTCATGCCGAGCCACAATCCCGGCAAGTTCATGGCCGACATCTATCAACTGGCGCGCCTGCGTCTGGCTGAGCGTGGTGTCACAGCAGTTTATGGTGGCGGTTTATGCACCGTGACCGATCCGCGCTTCTTCTCCTATCGCCGTGCGTCGCGCACTGGGCGCTTCGCCTCTCTCGTTTGGATCACCCGCTAGACTTGCCTGATCTGCATCAACCCTCCGACGCTTGAATCTTGCAGAATCGACCGCATCTATAGCGGTATCTGGCAGGTTTCTTTATTCAGGATGGTTTCTTAGGTCCGGCCTGCTCAAAAGGAAGGTGACCCATGCGTATTGACCGTTTAACCAGTAAATTACAGTTGGCCCTGTCCGACGCCCAGTCGTTGGCGGTTGGCCACGATCATCCGGCCATCGAGCCGGCGCACTTGATGCAGGCCATGCTTGAACAGCAGGGCGGTTCGATCAAGCCGCTGCTGATGCAGGTAGGCTTCGACGTCAACAGCTTGCGTAAAGAGCTGACCAAAGAGCTCGACCAATTACCGAAAATCCAGAATCCGACCGGCGACGTCAACATGTCGCAGGATCTGGCGCGCCTGCTCAATCAGGCCGACCGTCTGGCTCAGCAGAAGGGCGACCAGTTCATCTCCAGCGAACTGGTGCTGCTCGCCGCGATGGACGAGAACAGCAAGCTCGGCAAGTTGCTGCTCGGCCAAGGCGTGAGCAAAAAAGCCCTGGAAAACGCGATCAACAACCTGCGTGGTGGCGAAGCGGTAAATGACGCCAACCACGAAGAATCGCGTCAGGCCTTGGACAAGTACACCGTCGACCTGACCAAGCGCGCCGAAGACGGCAAGCTTGATCCGGTGATCGGCCGTGACGACGAGATCCGCCGCACCATTCAGGTTCTGCAACGCCGCACCAAGAACAACCCGGTGCTGATCGGTGAACCTGGCGTGGGTAAAACCGCGATCGCCGAAGGGCTGGCGCAGCGCATCATCAACGGCGAAGTGCCGGACGGCCTTAAAGGCAAGCGCCTGCTGTCGCTGGACATGGGCGCGCTGATCGCCGGCGCCAAGTATCGCGGCGAGTTCGAAGAGCGCCTGAAAGGCTTGCTCAACGAGCTGTCGAAGCAGGAAGGGCAGATCATTCTGTTCATCGACGAACTGCACACCATGGTCGGCGCTGGTAAAGGCGAAGGCTCGATGGACGCTGGCAACATGCTCAAGCCTGCGCTGGCTCGCGGCGAGTTGCACTGCGTCGGCGCGACCACGCTCAACGAGTATCGCCAATATATAGAGAAGGACGCGGCGCTCGAGCGGCGTTTCCAGAAAGTCCTGGTGGACGAGCCGAGCGAAGAAGACACCATCGCCATTCTGCGTGGCCTCAAGGAGCGTTACGAGGTCCACCACAAGGTGGCGATCACCGACGGCGCGATCATTGCCGCGGCGAAACTCAGCCATCGCTACATCACGGATCGGCAGTTGCCGGACAAGGCCATCGACTTGATCGATGAGGCCGCCAGCCGTATCCGTATGGAGATCGACTCCAAACCGGAAGTACTCGATCGTCTGGAGCGGCGCCTGATTCAGTTGAAAGTGGAATCCCAGGCGCTGAAGAAAGAAAGCGACGACGCAGCGAAGAAACGCCTGGAAAAACTCCAGGAAGAAATCGAGCGTCACGAACGTGAGTACTCGGATCTGGAAGAAATCTGGAACTCGGAAAAAGCCGAGGTGCAGGGTTCTGCGCAGATCCAGCAGAAGATCGAACAGTCGCGCCAGGAACTGGAAGCCGCACGCCGCAAAGGCGACCTGAATCGCATGGCGGAGTTGCAGTACGGGGTGATCCCCGACCTGGAGCGCAGCCTGCAAATGGTCGACCAGCACGGCAAGAGCGAAAACCAGTTGCTGCGCAGCAAGGTGACTGAAGAAGAGATTGCCGAAGTCGTGTCGAAGTGGACCGGCATCCCGGTGTCGAAGATGCTCGAAGGCGAGCGCGACAAGCTGATGAAGATGGAGAGCCTGTTGCACAAACGGGTCATCGGTCAGGAAGAAGCGGTCGTGGCTGTGGCCAACGCCGTGCGGCGTTCCCGCGCCGGGCTGTCCGACCCGAATCGTCCGAGCGGCTCGTTCATGTTCCTCGGCCCTACCGGTGTTGGTAAAACCGAGCTGTGCAAGGCCTTGGCCGAGTTCCTCTTCGATACCGAAGAGGCGATGGTGCGGATCGACATGTCCGAGTTCATGGAGAAACATTCCGTGGCTCGTCTGATCGGTGCGCCACCGGGCTACGTCGGCTATGAAGAGGGCGGTTATCTGACCGAAGCGGTGCGTCGCAAGCCGTACTCGGTGATCCTCATGGACGAAGTCGAGAAGGCGCACCCGGATGTGTTCAACATCCTTCTGCAAGTGCTTGAGGATGGCCGGCTGACCGACAGTCACGGGCGTACGGTGGACTTCCGCAACACGGTGATCGTGATGACCTCCAACCTCGGGTCGATGCAGATCCAGGAGCTGGTCGGTGATCGCGAGGCGCAGCGCGCTGCTGTGATGGACGCGCTGACGTCGCACTTCCGTCCGGAGTTCATCAACCGGGTCGACGAGGTGGTGATCTTCGAGCCGTTGGCGCGGGATCAGATCGCCGGGATTACCGAGATCCAGTTGGGTCGCCTGCGCAGCCGTCTGGCTGAGCGCGAGCTGAAGCTGGAGCTGAGCCCGGAAGCGATGGACAAGCTGATCGCCGTCGGTTACGACCCGGTGTATGGCGCACGTCCTTTGAAACGGGCGATCCAGCGCTGGATCGAAAACCCGCTGGCGCAGTTGATCCTGTCGGGTCATTTCATGCCTGGCGACACCGCCACCGGCAAGGTCGAGAACGACGAAATCGTTTTCGGCTAAGCCTCAGCGGCAATGAAACCGGGAAGGCCTCGCATTGCGAGGCCTTTTTTTCGCCAGGCTGTTGAACTCCAAGGAAAAGGCTTGTAAAGTGCGCCCCGCAGTCAGTCACCGGCAGCGTTTCAAACCACCGGGTTGG
>NZ_WBRZ01000022.1:0-40007 GCF_008923895.1 Pseudomonas sp. GXM4 | reverse complement strand
GCCCCAATCCACCCCAACCTGAGCCACCCCAAAAACCCCTCAACCCCGCCCATCCCCAAGGGTATAAATAAGTAACACCAAGCCCCACCCAAGCGCACCCGACACCTCCAGCGCACCATTTCAGTGCCCCGAATGCACCTTAAAAACCACCCGAAAACGGTCAAATGCGTCAAAAGTTATACGGATGCGACATTAAGGTACGTTCGTGCCACCGTTTAACGCCGCCGACCGCTCTGGATCTTGCATTGGGTATGGGGCCTGCATAAGTATCCGCAGGCACGACTCACGAGGTCGTACCTCACAACTAAAAAATGACAACAAATCATGAGGCCAACATGCTTAAACACGCGGTCATTCCGTTTCTAGTCGGCGCAGGCTTGTTAGCCTCCGCACCTTTCGCCACCGCTGCGACTAACCTGGTGTTCTGCTCCGAAGGGAGCCCGGCCGGTTTTGATCCAGGCCAGTACACCACCGGAACCGACTTCGACGCCTCAGCCGAAACCATGTTCAACCGCCTGACCCAGTTCGAGCGCGGCGGCACCGCCGTGATTCCTGGTCTGGCGACCAAGTGGGACATTTCCGACGATGGCCTGACCTACACCTTCCACCTGCGTGAAGGCGTCAAGTTCCACACCACCCCGTATTTCAAGCCGACTCGTGAATTCAACGCCGACGACGTGCTGTTTACGTTCAACCGCATGATCAACAAGGACGACCCGTTCCGTAAGGCGTACCCGACCGAATTCCCGTACTTCACCGACATGGGGATGGACACCAACATCACCAAGATCGATAAAGTCGACGACCACACCGTCAAGTTCACTCTGAAAGAAGTCGATGCCGCGTTCATCCAGAACATGGCCATGAGCTTCGCGTCCGTGCAGTCCGCCGAATATGCGGCCCAACTGCTCAAGGATGGCAAAGCCGCCGACATCAACCAGAAGCCGATCGGCACCGGCCCGTTTGTGTTCAAGAGCTACCAGAAAGACTCGAACATCCGTTACACCGGCAACAAGGATTACTGGAAACCTGAAGACGTGAAGATCGACAACCTGATCTTCGCTATCACCACCGACCCGTCGGTGCGTATCCAGAAGCTGAAAAAGAACGAGTGCCAGGTCACCCTGTTCCCGCGTCCGGCCGATCTGAAAGCGCTGAAAGAAGACAAGTCGCTGAAGATGCCGGATCAGGCTGGCTTCAACCTCGGCTACATCGCTTACAACGTGATGGACAAGGTCAAGGGCAGCAACGAGGCCAACCCGCTGGCTGACCTGCGCGTGCGTCAGGCGCTGGACATGGCCGTGAACAAGCCGCAGATCATCGATTCGGTTTACCAGGGCGCTGGCCAACTGGCCGTCAACGCCATGCCGCCGACCCAGTGGTCCTACGACACCACCATCAAGGATGCCAAGTACGATCCTGAGAAAGCCAAACAGCTGCTCAAGGAAGCCGGCGTCAAGGAAGGTACCGAGATCGTCCTGTGGGCGATGCCGGTGCAGCGTCCGTACAACCCGAACGCCAAACTGATGGCTGAAATGCTCCAGTCCGACTGGGCCAAGATCGGCTTGAAAGTGAAGATCACCAGCTACGAGTGGGGCGAGTACATCAAGCGTTCCAAAGGTGGCGAGAACCAGGCCATGATCATTGGCTGGAGCGGTGACAATGGTGATCCGGACAACTGGCTCAACGTTCTGTTCGGCTGCGACTCGCTGAGCGGCAACAACTTCTCCAAGTGGTGCGACAAGAAGTTCGACGGCCTGGTGAAAGAAGCCAAACGCACTACTGACCAGGGCAAGCGCACCGAGCTGTACAAACAGGCGCAACACGTCCTCAAAGATGCAGTTCCAATGACACCTATCGCTCACTCGACGGTGTATCAACCCATGCGCGCCAACGTGCAGGATTTCAAGATCAGCCCATTTGGCCTGAATTCCTTCTACGGCGTCAGCGTCAGCAAGTAAGACATTGCAACGGCGGCGTTTCTGACGTCGCCGTTACTTTATCTACCGGGAAAAAAGGAAAAGGCTTACACCCAAATCCGCCGCAGATGATTGCTTCGGTATAGGTGCGTCGACTTTTCCTACGAGCATTAAGGCAATTACGTATTTACTGCCAGAGGCACGGTGCCTACCGTCGCGTACTGACCAGTGTCTGCGTGGGCCACCGGTTTTTCCGTACGTATTGGATTGAGCTCAATGCGACCAGGAAGTCCCGGGATAGGGACCCTGACGCATTGCACAACACTAAAAAGAGGGAGCGTCATGCGCCATACCTTGATTTTTTCCGCACTGTTGGGCGCCGGCCTGTTGGCCGCCACGTCTGCAAGCTACGCCGCCAGCGACAGCCTGGTGTTTTGCTCGGAAGGCAGCCCGGCGGGTTTCGATACCGCGCAGTACACGACGGCCACCGACAACGACGCCGCCGAGCCGCTGTACAACCGCCTCGTCGAGTTTGAAAAAGGCGCGACCAATGTCGTACCGGGCCTGGCGACCAAGTGGGACATTTCCGAAGATGGCCTGAAATACACCTTTCACCTGCGTGAAGGCGTGAAATTTCATACAACCCCTTACTTCAAGCCGAGCCGCGATTTCAACGCTGACGATGTCGTGTTCACGTTCACTCGCATGCTCGATGCGCAACAGCCGTTCCGCAAGGCCTATCCCACCGAGTTTCCGTACTTCAACGGGATGAGCCTGAACAAGAACATCGCCAAGGTCGAGAAGACCGGGCCGCTGACCGTGGAGTTCACGCTCAACAGTGTCGATGCCGCGTTCATCCAGAACATCGCGATGAGCTTCGCTTCGATTCTGTCTGCCGAATACGCCGACAAGCTGCTGGCCGACGGCAAGCCGAGCGACATCAACCAGAAGCCGATCGGCACCGGGCCGTTCGTGTTCAAGAGTTACCAGAAAGACTCGAACATCCGTTACACCGGTAACCCGCAGTACTGGGATCCGAGCCGGGTCAAGCTGAAGAACCTGATTTTCGCGATCAATACCGACGCTTCGGTACGCGTGCAGAAGCTCAAGGCCAACGAGTGCCAGATCACCCTGCACCCGCGCCCTGCCGATGTTGAAGCGCTGAAGGCCGACCCGAAACTGCAACTGATTTCCAAGCCGGGCTTCAACCTCGGCTACATCGCTTACAACGTGCGCCACAAGCCGTTCGATCAACTGGAAGTGCGTCAGGCGCTGGACATGGCGGTGAATAAACAGGGAATTCTCAACGCTGTTTATCAAGGCGCCGGCCAACTGGCCGTCAACGCCATGCCACCGACCCAGTGGTCCTACGACGACACCATCAAGGACGCCGCCTACAACCCGGAAAAAGCCAAGGAACTGCTCAAGGCCGCCGGCGTGAAAGAAGGCACCGAGATCACCCTGTGGGCAATGCCGGTGCAGCGCCCCTACAACCCGAACGCCAAGCTGATGGCCGAAATGCTCCAGTCCGACTGGGCCAAGATCGGTCTGAAAGTGAAGATCGTCAGTTACGAATGGGGCGAATACATCAAGCGCACCAAGAACGGCGAGCACGACATCAGCCTGATCGGCTGGACCGGTGACAACGGGGACCCGGACAACTGGCTCGGCACGCTGTACAGCTGCGACGCCATCGGCGGCAACAACTACTCCATGTGGTGCGACCCGGCTTACGACAAGCTGATCAAACAGGCCAAGGTCGTCACCGACCGCGACCAGCGCACCGTGCTTTATAAACAGGCCCAGCAATTGCTTAAACAGCAAGTGCCGATCACGCCTGTCGCCCACTCGACGGTCAACCAGCCGTTAAGCACCCGGGTCGAAGGATTCAAAGTCAGCCCGTTCGGCCGCAACGTGTTCTCGGGTGTCAGTATCGATTAAACCAACCGATTAGCCGCAATGCTGAGGGGAGCCGTCTACTTCCCTCACGCAAGCGCTTTGCCGAAATTCGCCCATCCGGCTTTTTGCAAACGTTTGCGATGTGTGAACGAGTTCTAAACCAATAACCGGCATACCAAAAAAAGCCGGGATAAAAAGAAAGTAAAGGAGCTTCACCCATGAAACTGAGCAGCACCGCGATACTGGCCCTGGCCATCAGCAGCATCACTGCTACCGCGTACGCCGAACCTGCAAGTCAGGAGTTCGTCCCTACCACATTGGCCGGCAGCAGCGCCCAAAGCGAGGCCAAAGGCTTTATCGATGGACAAAGCCTGGGCGGTACAACCCGTAACTGGTATGCCAACGAACTGAAGCGTCGTGATGACCGTTTCAGCTACGTGAAAAACAGCGACAAGAATACTTCGCCATTGGTCAAGACGCCGACTGCGCGTCGCATCAACTGGGTGCAAGGCACCATCGTCAACTACACCTCGGGCTTCACCCAAGGCACCGTGGGCGTGAGCACCGAAGTCGCCGCTTACAACGCCATTGTGCTGGATCGTGATCGCAAGGACATCGCCGGCGGCTCCAACCGTACTCTGGCGGATTCCGACGGCGACGCCGTTGACCAGTGGAGCAAACTGGGTCTGGCCAACGTCAAGTTCCGCGTGTCGAACACTACCCTGACTGCCGGCCGCCAGAACTTCAGCACGCCGATCGTTGATGTCATCGGCAACCGACCGCTGCCTTCGAGCTTTGAAGGTATCAGCCTGCACAGCGAGGAATTCAACAACCTGTCGTTCGACCTGGGCGGTTTCGACCGCGTATCGCCGCGTACCGAGCAGAGCCTGTCGAAATTTCGCACCGAGTATTCAGCCACTGGCGTGGAGACCGACAAGGTTTACGTTGCCGGCGTCAACTACCAACCGTTCAAGAGCCTGAAAACCAGCTTTTACGGTTCCAACGTGGAAGACTTCTGGAACCAGTACTACTTCGGCGCAACCCACGAACTGGGTGACAGCCAGGTGCTGAGCCTGACCACCGGTCTGAACTACTACAAGACCGTCGACGAAGGCAAAAAGCTGATGGGCAACATCGACAACGATACCTACTCGCTGTCGCTGGGTCTGACTCACCAGGCCCACAGCCTGACGTTCTCGTATCAAGAAGTTAACGGTAACGAGTACTTCGACTACCTGCACGAAACCAACGGCATCTACCTGGCCAACTCCCTGCTGTCGGACTTCAACGGCCCGAACGAGAAGTCGTTCCAGATCGCCTACGGCATCAACATGGCCGAGTACGGTGTGCCAGGCCTGAAGTTCAACATCTACCAGGCACGCGGTTGGGGCATCGACGGTACTCACTACCGCGGCACCGCCTACACCGATCCGGGCGCCAAGCGCGGCGACCTGAGCCTGATGGATGGCGAGTCTCACTATGAATACGGTGTCGGGGCTTCCTACGCTGTGCAAAGCGGCCCGCTCAAAGCCACTGCGATTCGCGCGACGTACACCACACACCGCGCCAGCGAGCATCAGGCTGACGGCAACATCAACGAGTTCCGTCTCGTAACCACCATTCCGTTCAACATTCTGTAAAAACGCCAACCGACGGCTGACTCATGATGAGTCGGCCGTTCGGTTTTCTGTCTTCAACCGATTGCAGAGGGTTATCGATGAAAATGCTTCCCCTACGTGCGGCCATCGCGGCTGCGTTGCTGAGTGTCGCTGTCGGCGCCTCGGCCAAACCCTTGGTGGTCTGCACCGAAGCCAGCCCGGAAGGCTTCGATATGGTCCAGTACACAACTGCAGTCACGGCGGACGCTGTGGCCGAAACCATCTTCAATCGCCTGGCCGATTTCAAGCCCGGCACCACCGAAGTGATCCCGGCGCTCGCCGAGTCCTGGGACATCAGCGAAGACGGCCTGACCTACACGTTCCACCTGCGCAAAGGCGTCAAGTTTCACACCACCGAATATTTCAAGCCGACCCGCGACATGAACGCCGACGACGTGGTCTGGAGCTTCCAGCGTCAGCTGGACCCGAATCACCCGTGGCACAAACTGTCGAGCGTGGGCTTCCCGTACTTTGAGAGCATGGGCTTCAAGGAACTGCTCAAAAGCGTAGAAAAAGTCGACGACAACACGGTCAAGTTCACCCTGACCCGCCGCGAAGCGCCGTTCCTGGCCGACATCGCCATGGCCTTCTCGTCGATCTACCCGGCCGAATACGCCGACCAGTTGCTCAAGGCCAACAAGACTGGCGATCTGAACAACAAGCCGATCGGCACCGGCCCGTTCATCTTCCAGCGCTACGCCAAGGATGCGCAGGTGCGCTTCAAGGCCAACCCGGATTATTTCCGTGGCAAGCCGCCGGCCGACGCGTTGATCCTGGCGATCGCCACCGACAACAACGTGCGCCTGCAAAAGCTCAAGGCCAACGAGTGCCAGGTCGCGCTGTATCCGAAACCGGATGACATCCCGAGCATCAAGAAAGACAGCAAGCTGAAAGTCGACGAGCTGGACGCGATGACCGTTTCGTACATCGCCATGAACACCCAGCACAAGTACATGAGCGACGTGCGTGTGCGCAAAGCCATCGACATCGCGTTCGACAAGGAAGCCTACGTCAACGCACTGTTCGGCAAGGGCAACGCGTCGGTGGCGGTCAACCCGTACCCGCCGACCCTGCTCGGCTACAACCATGATCTGAAAAACCCGCCACGCGACCTCGACAAGGCACGCGCCCTGCTCAAGGAAGCCGGGGTTCCGGAAGGCACCACCTTCACCCTGTTCACCCGTAATGGCGGCGGTCCGACCAACCCCAACCCGATGCTCGGTGCGCAGATGATGCAGGCTGACCTGGCGAAAGTCGGGATCAAGATCGACATCCGCGTGATGGAATGGGGCGAAATGCTCAAGCGCGCCAAGGCCGGCGAGCACGACATGGTTTCGGCCGGATGGGCGGGCGACAACGGCGACCCGGATAACTTCCTGACGCCTATGCTCAGTTGCGAGGCCGCCAAGAACGGCGAAAACTACGCACGCTGGTGCAACGAGAAATTCCAGGCACTGCTGGATGAAGCGCGGGCTAAAGTAGATCCGGCTGAACGCGCCGCGCTCTACGAACAGGCTCAAGTGCTGTTTAATCAGGACCAGCCATGGATCAGCATGGCCCATACTCGGATGTTCACTGCAATGCGCAACAATGTAGAGGGCTACCACATCAGCCCTCTCACCACTAATAACTTCGCCACCACCCAGGTGAAGTAGATAAGAAACGCCCGGTGCTCCTGACCTATGGAACACCGGGCACGCCTAACCGGCTGATGAGGTACCACACAAGATGTTTAGTTTTATTGCCCGCCGACTGGGGTTGTTGATCCCCACGTTTTTCGGCATCACCTTGCTGACTTTCGCGTTGATTCGCATGATTCCGGGCGACCCCGTGGAAGTGATGATGGGCGAACGTCGGGTCGACCCCGAAATGCACGCTCAGGCAATGGAACGCCTGGGGCTGAACAAGCCGCTGTATGCCCAGTATCTGGACTACATCGGCAAACTGGCTCAAGGCGATCTCGGTGAGTCGTTGCGTACCCGTGAAAGTGTGTGGACCGAGTTCACCTCTCTTTTCCCGGCGACCCTGGAACTGTCCATGGCCGCCCTGCTGTTCGCTGGCATCCTCGGGCTTCTGGCCGGGGTGATCGCGGCACTCAAACGAGGATCGCTGTTCGACCACGGGGTGATGGGCATCTCGCTCGCGGGCTATTCGATGCCGATCTTCTGGTGGGGCCTGATCCTGATCATGTTCTTCTCGGTGAGCCTGGGCTGGACTCCGGTGTCCGGGCGCATCGACCTGCTGTATGACATCGAGCCGAAAACCGGCTTCATGCTGATCGACACGCTGCTGGCCGATGACGTCGGCGCGTTCTTCGACGCTCTGCATCACCTGATCCTGCCGGCCATCGTGCTCGGCACCATCCCGCTGGCAGTGATCGCGCGGATGACCCGTTCGTCGATGCTCGAAGTGCTGCGCGAGGACTACATCCGCACCGCCAAGGCCAAGGGCCTGTCGCCGTCGCGCGTGGTGTTCGTGCACGGTCTGCGCAATGCGCTGATTCCGGTGCTGACCGTGGTCGGCCTGCAGGTCGGCACGCTGCTGGCCGGTGCGGTCCTGACCGAAACCATCTTCTCCTGGCCCGGCATCGGTAAATGGCTGATCGAAGCCATCGGCGCCCGGGACTATCCGGTGGTGCAAAACGGCATCCTGTTAATCGCCTGCCTGGTGATTCTGGTCAACTTCGTGGTGGACATCCTCTACGGCTTTGCCAACCCACGCATCCGTCATCAGCGCTGAGGTCAATACCCATGAGCACTCCAACATCCTCAGTAGCCACCGCCACGTCCGCCGTGGATCAAAGCCTGCTGTACCCGTCGCCGTACAAAGAATTCTGGCAAGCGTTCTCGAAGAACAAGGGCGCCGTTGCCGGCCTGCTGTTCATGCTGCTGATCATCTTCTGCGCGATCTTCGCGCCGTGGGTCGCGCCGCATAACCCGAGCGAGCAATACCGTGACTTCCTGCTGACGCCACCGGCGTGGCTCGAAGGCGGGCAGATGCAGTTCCTGCTCGGCACCGACGAACTCGGCCGTGACCTGCTGTCGCGTCTGATCCAGGGTTCGCGCCTGTCGCTGCTGATCGGCTTGTCGTCGGTGGTGATGTCGTTGATTCCGGGGATCCTGCTGGGTCTGTTCGCCGGTTTCTTCCCGAAAGTGGTCGGCCCGACCATCATGCGTCTGATGGACATCATGCTGGCCCTGCCATCGCTGCTGCTGGCCGTGGCGATCGTCGCCATCCTCGGCCCTGGCCTGATCAACACCGTGATCGCGATTGCCGTGGTTTCCCTGCCGTCCTACGTGCGTCTGACCCGTGCTGCCGTCATGGGCGAACTGAACCGCGACTACGTCACCGCCGCGCGTCTGGCCGGTGCCGGTCTGCCGCGCCTGATGTTCATCACCGTGCTGCCCAACTGCATGGCGCCGCTGATCGTGCAGGCAACCCTGAGCTTTTCTTCGGCGATTCTCGATGCCGCTGCACTGGGCTTCCTCGGCCTCGGCGTACAACCGCCAACCCCTGAGTGGGGCACCATGCTGGCCTCGGCCCGCGACTACATCGAACGCGCCTGGTGGGTGGTAAGTCTGCCTGGTCTGACCATTTTGCTCAGCGTGCTGGCAATCAACTTGATGGGCGACGGCCTGCGCGATGCGCTGGACCCGAAACTCAAGAACGCCGCCTGAGGAGATTCAAATGTCACTGCTAGAAATCAAGAATCTCAACGTCCGCTTCGGCGACAAGACCGCGACCCCGGTGGTCGACGGCCTAGACCTCAAGGTCGACAAGGGCGAAGTACTGGCCATCGTTGGCGAGTCGGGTTCGGGTAAATCCGTGACCATGATGGCGCTGATGGGCCTGATCGAGCATCCCGGCATCGTCACCGCCGACTCGCTCAGCTTCGACGGCAAGGACATGCTCAAGCTGAGCAATCGTCAGCGTCGGCAGATCGTCGGCAAAGACCTGTCGATGGTCTTCCAGGACCCGATGACCGCGCTGAACCCGAGCTACACCGTCGGTTTCCAGATCGAGGAAGTGCTGCGCCTGCACCTGAAAATGTCCGGCAAGCAAGCGCGCAAGCGTGCCATCGAACTGCTGGAAAAAGTCGAAATTCCCGGCGCCGCCAGCCGTATGGACGCCTACCCGCATCAACTGTCGGGCGGTATGAGCCAGCGTGTCGCGATCGCCATGGCGATTGCCGGCGAGCCGAAACTGTTGATCGCCGACGAACCGACCACCGCGCTGGACGTGACGATTCAGGCGCAGATCATGGATCTGCTGCTGGCGTTGCAGAAAGAGCAGAACATGGGCCTGGTGTTGATCACTCACGACCTCGCGGTCGTGGCGGAAACCGCCCAGCGCGTCTGCGTGATGTATGCCGGCCAGGCGGTTGAAGTCGGTCAGGTGCCGCAACTGTTCGACATCCCGGCGCACCCGTACAGCGAAGCGCTGCTCAAGGCGATTCCCGAGCACAGCCTCGGCGCCTCACGCCTGTCGACCTTGCCGGGCATCGTCCCGGGCCGTTACGACCGACCGCAGGGGTGCCTGCTGTCGCCGCGCTGCCCGTACGTGCAGGACAACTGCCGCACCCAGCGTCCGGGCCTTGATCCGAAAGCCAACAGCCTCGCCCGCTGCTTCTACCCGCTGAACCAGGAGGTGGCGTAATGGCCGTCGTACTTACCGCCCGCGACCTGACCCGTCACTACGAAGTCTCCCGTGGCCTGTTCAAGGGCCACGCCACCGTGCGCGCGCTTAACGGCGTGTCGTTCGAACTGGAAGCCGGCAAGACCCTCGCCGTAGTGGGTGAGTCGGGCTGCGGCAAATCCACTCTCGCCCGCGCCCTGACGCTGATCGAAGAGCCGTCGTCGGGTTCGCTGCAGATTGCCGGCCAGGAAGTCGCCGGCGCCGACAAGGCCGAGCGCAAGCAACTGCGCAAAGACGTGCAGATGGTGTTTCAGAGCCCGTACGCGTCGTTGAACCCACGGCAGAAAATCGGTGATCAACTGGCCGAGCCGCTGCTGATCAACACCAAGCTGTCGGCCACCGAACGTCGCGAGAAAGTCCAGGCGATGATGAAGCAGGTCGGCTTGCGCCCTGAGCATTACCAGCGCTATCCGCACATGTTCTCCGGCGGTCAGCGCCAGCGTATCGCTCTGGCGCGGGCAATGATGTTGCAACCGAAAGTGCTGGTCGCGGACGAACCGACTTCGGCGCTGGACGTGTCGATTCAGGCCCAGGTGCTCAACCTGTTCATGGATTTGCAGCAGGAGTTCAACACCGCCTACGTGTTCATCTCGCACAACCTTGCGGTGGTGCAACATGTGGCCGATGACGTGATGGTGATGTACCTCGGCCGCCCGGTAGAACTGGGACCGAAAAACGACATCTACGAGCGCCCGCTGCATCCGTACACCCAAGCGCTGCTGTCGGCGACCCCGACGATTCACCCGGACCCGAACAAGCCGAAAATCAAGATCGTCGGCGAACTGCCCAACCCGCTGAACCCGCCACCGGGCTGTGCTTTCCACAAACGCTGCCCGTACGCGACGGAGCGTTGCACCACGGAAGAGCCGTTGTTGCGTGAACTGGATAATCGGCAGGTGGCTTGCCACTACGCCGAGCAATTCCTCGACGGCGCGGCGTAAGACCACGGCAAAACCTGTAGGAGCTGATGAGTGCAACGAGGCTGCGATCTTTTGATTTTCAGAAGCAAGATCAAAAGATCGCAGCGTTCCGCAGCTCCTACAGGGGATTTGCGTTGAACCAGAATCAATAAAACCCCTTCCACCTCGATTGCGCATCAGTCGAGGCCGAAGGGGTTTTTCTTTGCCCGGCGATCTACGTCTGGCTATCGCCTTCGTCATCCGGGTCATCGGTATCCGGATCGTCCGTGGTCGAGTCGTCGTCATCGGCGCTGCCACCCTGATTCATATCCCCCGGCTCCGACTCGGACTTGGCCAGCATCAGGCCGCTATGCCCTACCTGGCCGTTAAACGCCTGAGATTCGTGATCCTCGCACTCGGCCCACGCCGTTGCGGTGCCGAGGGATAGCATCACCATCACTTTCAACAACATCAAAACCCGTAGCAATCTGCTTTTCATGGCCGACTCCATCCTGTTGCGCTAAGACATGCTTGCCGGACTGGCTCGATGTGAAATCTAGTTGCGATCCGACCGGCTCACCACTTAGGACGCGACCGCGCAGGCAGAAATGCCATCGACCGCCAGATTGCTTTCGAATAACCCTGATAACCGAATCAGCTAAGCCCGCGCGTGGCCTGCCAGGTCAGTGGAATGGAGATCAGCACCAGCAGCGCGCTCATCAGCCACACACTGTGCCCGCCAAACTGGCCATACAGCTGACCGCTGAGCACCGGCGACAACAGCGCGCTGGCACTCCAGCTCATGAAGAACAAGCCGAAGTACTGACCGCTCTTGCCGCTCTGGGCAAACTGCATCGCCAGTACATTCAACGGCGGCATGAACAAGGCCTCGCCCAGCGTCCAGATCAGCGTCGACAGACAGACAAAAGCCAAGCCGGAACCGAACGGCAACATGCCCAGCCCACAGGCCAGCAACAAGCTGCCCGCGAGCATCTGCCAGCGCGAGCCCCAACGCTCGACCGAGTGCGACAGCGGAATCTGCAAAGCGATCACCAACAGCGCATTGAGCCCGAACTGCCAACCGATCGCTTCGGTACTCAGGTGGTAGTAATCACGCAGATAATTGCCCAGCGTGCTGTAGACCGTGTCGAACGCAATGCCGAGCACGGCCGTCGCCGCCAGCAGCCAGAGGAACGGCTTGTCGCGATACGGCAGGCTTGAGCCATCGGTCGATTCGTCTTCAACCACCAGCACCGGCCGCCGCCACGTCGTGCGCACGAACCACAGCAACGCCAGCATCGTCATCGCCGCACTGGCAAAAAACACCCAACGAAAATCCGCCTGCGCCAACACCCCGCCCGCCACCCCGGCAGCGGCCATGCCGAGATTGCGCGCGACCCGACTCAGAGCCTGCGCACGGGAACGTTGCGCGACCTCGCAATACTCCATGATCAGGCGCTGATGCAACGTCCGAATCGCCCCATCGATGACACCGCTAAGCAACAGCAAACCGGCCAGCCACGGCACCTGCGTCACCAGCCCCAACAGCATCAGCACCCACACCGAAACGAAAAACAGCGCCGCCGTCAGCCGCGCCGTGCGCACGTGATCACTGAGCCAACCACCGAGCATCGAACCGACCAACAACCCCGCGCCATAGGCCGACAGCAACCAGCCGACGGTTTCAATCGCCAGCCCCAATTCCTGACGCAAGTACAACGCCATGAAGAGTTTGACCATGGCGCTGAGGCGATTGATGAACAATAGAGCCGCGAGGACCCAGGCCATGGGGGTGAAATAGCCGTTGGGGCGCAGGAGTTGGGTCAGTCCTTTGAGCATGTAACGTCCGATGGGCGCGAGGGTTTGATGAACAGTAGACGGCTTGGATTGGAATGTCGTGGGGGTGAGGTCAGCGGAAGTAAAAGCAGAGTATGGCTACGACGTAGAGGGAAAACGCCTTACGGAAAAATCGCCGCGCCCGGATTCAACTTGATTTTTCACGCGGCGTTAAAGATCAAAAGCCCCTCACACTAACCCTCTCCCGGAGGGAGAGGGGACTGACCGGGTCGCTTGGGCAAGGTACGCCGACCTGAAATACCGAGCCGAACTCGGGATTTGAACAGATCATCAATCGGCCCCCTCTCCCTCGGGAGAGGGCTGGGGTGAGGGGCGAATCCTACACAGATCCAAAGCAGACCACACGCTTCTCACCACTCAAAACAATGAGCGCAAGCTCGAGTGCTTTTGATCTTGCTGTTGATCCACCGGCGACGTCGGAAGGCTGAGTGGAGGGATTGATCCGGGCGTGGGAGCGCAGCGACCGTTCGACGAAGTCGAACACAGCGGAAGGAGGTGCAGCGAAGCAAACCGGAGCCGCTGCGCCCGGATCGATCCCGGAGCGAAGGAACCCGAGCCTGCGAGGGCCGAACGCAGGAGCAAGCCTTTTCGGTTACCTTTTTGGCGTTTGAAAAAGGTGACTCGCCGTAAGGGCGAAACCGCCAGCCGCCACACCGCAAAAAACGGATATTCACCCAAACCAACCAACGCCTGGTCGGCCCAAAGGCCGCCAAGACCAAAACCGGCAGCCCATAAAAAAGCCCCCAAGGCCTACACCTCAGGGGCTTTCAATGATGCTCACGCGTCGCGCGGAATAAACAGTGATCGGCTCATATGAGCACTCGACCTTGTATTCCTCTTTCAAACGGCTAGCGACCACATCGAACTGCAGCACAGACGCGGCGCTGAGCATGATGTCGTTGCTGCGCTCCGGGAAGAACCCCTGCGTCGCGCCCTCTTCCGCCAACTGCTGCAGACCCTGACGCAACTGCCTGGAGACGCAACGATGTTATAAGGCATAGGCCCTGAAGTCGTTGCTGTCGCGAATCAGTAATTGCATCAGCCTGGGATGGATGAACAGCTTTTCCTTACCGACCTGCACTTCTTGCAGAACGCCAATGGCGACCAGCTCTTTGAGGTAGCGGGAGGCGGCTTGACGCTGGGCAATCTGTTTATCAACGACGTTGCTGATGCGGCAGTAGGGTTGCTCGAAAATGACGTCCACCAGCTCGCGGGAATATGTTTTTGGTAGTTGCTCTCGAACAAACTGGGTGGTGTGCTCGGACAGGCTGCGGATGGCGGCGATTTTGGCGCTGGTCCAGCGGGCGGTTTCCTCCACAGCGCTGAGCATGTAAAGCAGCCAGGGTTCCCATGCTTGCTCGCGAGTGACATCGAGCAGCAATCGATAGTACTCGGCGCGGTGCGCGATGATGTAACGGCTGAGGTAAAGGATCGGCAGGTTCAGCAAACCTTCTTGAATCAGGTACAGAGTATTGAGCACTCGTCCGGTACGGCCGTTGCCATCGGTAAACGGGTGAATCGCCTCGAACTGGTAATGCCCGACGGCCATACGCACCAGTGGATCCAGATCCGTCTCGTTGTGCAGGAAGCGTTCCCAATTAGCGAGCAGATCACGCAGGTGATCCTCACCTTCGGGAGGTGTGTAGATGATCTCGCCTGTACGGTCGTTGGCTAACTGAGTACCGGGAACACGGCGTATGTCCATATCCACACCTTTGAGAGTGCGACAAATCTCGACTGCCGTACCAGTGGAAAGTGGGCGTTCGGCCAAAGACTGGTAGCCATGATGGAGAGCCTTGCGATAGCGCAGAGCTTCTTTAGTAGCGGGGTCGGCGTGATTTTCGCCATCATGGGCGTGCTGAAAGAGCAAATCCGTGGTGGTGACTATGCTTTCGATTTCGGAGCTGTCCTTCGCTTCCAGCAATGGGATGGTGTTGATTAACACCGTTTGGTTCGGAATGAGCTCGGCTGCCTGCTTCAACTCCGCAAGCGCTGTGCGGGCCTCGATGCAACGCTTGAGCACTGCTCGAGTCTCCAGCTCTGCTTTGGGTGGTAAGGTCGGAAGCTGGTTATACGGCTTGTCCGCCGTCCAAGGAAGTGCGTGTATGGTCATGGATGAAGGGCCTGATCCTTGGGATAAACATTAAGGTAAGGACACCTGTATGCGCCCCCTTATGGCGTCAGTGTAAACATGTGCGCTCTACGTGTCGCTTTTTTGAGATTTTGACGACACGTCATGATCTCATGTCGCTGACGACGACATGTGCGCATGTCGTGTCTTCAAAATGGATTTCAAGCGACGTATTGTTCTCCAACCCAGCGCACGTTATGAAGAAAGACCATGCTCGGCCCAAAAGCCAAGACCAAAACCGGCAGCCCATAAAAAAGCCCCCAAGGCCTACACCTCAGGGGCTTTCAGAAAAACACCTCAAACCTTAATGATGCTCCCGCGTCGCGCGGAATTTCACATCCGGCCAGCGCTCTTCCATCAACGCCAGATTCACCCGCGTCGGCGCCAGGTAAGTCAGGTGACCACCGCCATCCAGCGCAAGGTTCTCCACCGCCTTGTTGGAAAACTCCTCAAGCTTCTTCTTGTCGCTGCACTCGATCCAGCGCGCCGAATACACAGTGATCGGCTCATACGAGCACTCGACCTTGTATTCCTCTTTCAAACGGCTGGCGACCACATCGAACTGCAGCACACCGACGGCGCCGAGAATGATGTCGTTGCTGCGCTCGGGGAAGAACACCTGCGTCGCGCCCTCTTCCGCCAACTGCTGCAAGCCCTGACGCAACTGCTTGGATTTCAGCGGATCACGCAGACGCACGCGACGGAACAGTTCCGGGGCGAAGTGCGGAATACCGGTGAAACCGAGGACTTCGCCTTCGCTGAAGGTGTCGCCGATCTGGATCGTGCCGTGGTTGTGCAGACCGATGATGTCGCCGGCGTAGGCCTCTTCCAGTTGCTCACGCTCGGAGGAGAAGAACGTCAGGGCGTCGCCGATGCGCACGTCCTTGCCGGTGCGCACGTGGCGCATCTTCATGCCTTTTTCGTACTTGCCGGAGCAGATCCGCATGAAGGCGATGCGGTCGCGGTGTTTCGGGTCCATGTTCGCCTGGATCTTGAAGATGAAGCCCGAGAACTTCTCTTCCACCGGCTCGACAGTACGCTCGTTGGCCACACGGGCCAGCGGACGCGGCGCCCAATCGACGACAGCATCGAGCACGTGGTCGACACCGAAGTTGCCCAGTGCAGTACCGAAGAACACCGGGGTCAGTTGGCCGTCGAGGAATTCCTGCTGGTTGAATTCGTGGCAGGCACCCTGTACCAGTTCCAGCTGCTCGATGAAACGCTCGTACTCATCGCCCAGATGCGCGCGCGCCTCGTCGGAGTCGAGTTTCTCGATGATCTTGGTTTCGGTGCGCTCGTGACCGTGACCGGCGGTGTAAACAATGATGTAGTCGTCGGCCAGGTGATACACGCCCTTGAAATCGCGGTAGCAACCGATCGGCCAGGTGATCGGCGCAGCCTTGATCTTCAGGACTGCTTCGATTTCGTCGAGCAGTTCGATCGGGTCGCGAATGTCACGGTCGAGTTTGTTGATGAAGCTGACGATCGGCGTGTCACGCAGACGGCAGACGTCCATCAGCGCAATGGTCCGTGGCTCAACACCCTTACCGCCGTCGAGCACCATCAAGGCCGAGTCCACCGCCGTCAGGGTGCGGTAGGTGTCTTCGGAGAAGTCTTCGTGGCCCGGGGTGTCGAGCAGGTTGATCATGTGTTCGCGATAGGGGAACTGCATGACCGACGTGGTAATGGAAATACCCCGCTGCTTCTCCATCTCCATCCAGTCGGATGTCGCATGGCGATCGGATTTACGGGATTTCACCGTACCGGCCACTGCAATCGCCTTGCCCATCAACAGGAGCTTTTCGGTGATCGTGGTTTTACCGGCATCGGGGTGGGAAATAATGGCGAAAGTGCGGCGTTTCGCGACTTCGGCGGCCTGTTGGGTCATGGGAAATCGCCTGGCGGTGATTCAAAAAAGGGCCGCGATTATAGCCCAACTCGCTGCAATAACCGAACCGTTGAGCACATTAAGGGTGGCCAAATGCTGCCGCAGATGGGAACCTTTTAAAGCACGGAGACGTCCATCCCCTGTTACGAACTTTCGTCAGGGGCTGAAAAATCAGCAAGTTAGCCTGACGAGGCTGCGCTCATGGCTCGCTTTCAGACCGCTTTGCCGGCTCTGAAAAACGGCTACTTTTCGCGAACGACGCTCCCGGCAGCCAAGGCTTGGCATGCCACACGGGACTGCGCTCGCCGACTACAAAAAAAGGAGTCCGCCTGTGGCTATCCGCTATGGCAAAGGGCTGATGGGAGGTGCGGTGGTGATCGCGCTCCTGGCCCTGCTGGTCCACTGGATCGGCATCAACACGATCGAACACTACCGCGACGATTTGTTGTTTTACCTGCAAGCTCATCTGATTCTCGTCCTCGCTTCCATGCTGGCCGCCCTCGTCGTGGGCATCCCCGCCGGTATCTTCCTCAGCCGCCCGAGCATGGTCGGCCGCGCCGAACGCTTCATGCAGATCTTCAATATCGGCAACACCGTGCCACCGCTGGCCGTGCTCGCGATTGCACTGGGCATCCTCGGCATCGGCAGTGGCCCGGCAATCTTCGCCCTGTTCCTCGCCTCGCTGTTGCCGATCGTGCGCAACACCTATGAAGGCCTGAAAAATGTGCAGGGCTCGCTGAAAGAAGCCGCAGTCGGCATCGGCATGACCCCGCGCCAAGTGCTGTGGAAAGTCGAATTGCCCAACGCCGTGCCGATCATCGTCGGTGGCGTGCGGGTCGCACTGGCAATCAACGTCGGCACCGCGCCGCTGGCGTTCCTGATCGGCGCCAACAGCCTCGGCAGCCTGATCTTCCCCGGCATCGCCCTGAACAATCAGCCGCAACTGCTGCTCGGCGCTGCGTGCACCGCGCTGTTGGCGCTGCTGCTCGATGGCGTGGTCACCCTCGCCAGCCGCCTATGGCTGGAACGCGGTCTGCGCCCGTCTTAAGGCTTTGCGAAGGAATATTTATGAAACGACTTAGCTTGATCTTAGGCTGCGTCCTGCTGTTCGCAGGAATCGCGCAAGCCGCTGAAAAACCGGTCATCCGCCTCGGCGCCCGGGTCTTCACCGAGCAGACCCTGCTCGCCGAAATAACCGCGCAATACCTGCGCAGCAAAGGCTACGACGCGCAGATCACCGGCGGCCTGGGCAGCAACCTTGCCCGCAGCGCCCACGAAAGCGGCCAGTTGGACCTGCTCTGGGAATACACCGGCGTGTCGCTGGTGGCCTATAACCATGTCACCGAGAAACTCGACAGCGCGCAGTCCTACGCCCGGGTCAAAGAACTCGACGCGAAAAAAGGCCTGGTCTGGCTGACGCCTTCGAAGTTCAGCAACACCTACGCCCTCGCTTTGCCGAAAAAAGTCGCCGAGCAATACCCGCAGATCGGCAATATCAGCCAGCTCAACGAAGTGCTGCGCGCCGAGGCCAAGACCAACCACCTGGTGGCGCTGGATACCGAGTTCGCCAACCGCTCTGACGGTCTCGACGGCATGGTCAAACTCTACGACATGAACCTGACCCGCAAGAACATCCGCCAGATGGATGCCGGCCTGGTCTACACCGCGCTACGCAACGGTCAGGTGTTTGCCGGTCTGGTCTACACCACCGATGGCCGCCTCAATGCCTTCGGCCTGAAATTGCTGGAAGACGACAAGCATTACTTCCCCGACTACACCGCCGCTCCCGTGGTGCGTCAGGCCATGCTGGACGCCAACCCGCAACTGGCCGAACAACTCAAGCCGCTGGCCGAACTGTTCGACGACGAAACCATGCGCCAGCTCAACGCGCGGGTCGACGTCGATCATGAAAGCCCATCGTCCGTTGCCGCCGATTTCCTGCGCCAGCACCCACTGAATTAAGAGAGGAGAAGTCATGGAATTTCTGAACGCCTTTTCCCATCTCGACTGGCAGCAGGTAATGCACCTGACCTGGCAGCACATCACCCTGGTCGGCATCGCCGTGACCCTGGCGATCGTCATCGGCGTGCCGCTGGGCATCCTGATGACGCGTTTTCCCACCCTCGCCGGCCCGCTGCAAGCCAGCGCCACGGTGCTGCTGACCGTGCCGTCGATTGCCCTGTTCGGTCTGCTGCTGCCGTTCTACTCCAAGTTCGGCCAAGGCCTGGGGCCGCTGCCGGCAATCACCGCCGTGTTCCTTTATTCGCTGCTGCCGATCATGCGCAACACCTACCTCGCCCTCACCGGCGTCGAGCCGGGCATCCGCGAAGCCGCGCGCGGCATCGGCATGACCTTCGGCCAGCGCCTGCGCATGGTTGAGCTGCCGATCGCGGTGCCGGTGATTCTTGCCGGCGTGCGCACCGCCGTGGTGATGAACATCGGCGTGATGACCATCGCCGCGACCATCGGCGCCGGCGGCCTCGGTGTATTGATCCTCGCCTCCATCAGCCGCAGTGACATGTCGATGCTTATCGTCGGCGCGCTGCTGGTCAGTCTTCTGGCGATTTTCGCCGACCTGTTTCTCCAATGGCTGCAACGCTCGTTGACTCCAAAAGGACTCCTCAAATGATCGAACTTCAAAACCTCAGCAAAACTTTCCAAAGCAACGGCAAAGATGTCAAAGCCGTGGACTCGGTAAGCCTGACCGTCAATGAAGGCGAGATCTGCGTGTTCCTCGGGCCATCGGGTTGCGGCAAAAGCACCACGCTGAAAATGATCAACCGCCTGATCAAACCGACCTCGGGCAAGATCCTCATCAACGGTGAAGACACCACCGATCTCGACGAAGTGACCCTGCGCCGCAACATCGGCTACGTGATTCAGCAGATCGGTCTGTTCCCGAACATGACCATCGAAGAGAACATCGTCGTCGTGCCGAAACTGCTCGGCTGGGACAAACAGAAATGCCACGACCGCGCCCGCGAACTGATGAGCATGATCAAGCTCGAGCCCAAGCAGTATCTGCATCGCTACCCGCGTGAATTGTCCGGTGGTCAGCAACAGCGTATCGGCGTGATTCGTGCGCTTGCGGCTGACGCCCCGCTGCTGTTGATGGACGAACCGTTTGGCGCGGTCGACCCGATCAACCGCGAGATGATCCAGAACGAATTCTTCGAGATGCAGCGCGCGCTGAACAAGACCGTGATCATGGTCAGCCACGACATCGACGAAGCGATCAAGCTGGGCGACAAGATCGCCATTTTCCGCGCCGGCAAGCTGCTGCAGATCGACCATCCGGACACCCTGCTGGCGCATCCGGCGGATGATTTCGTCAGCAACTTCGTCGGCCAGGACAGCACGCTCAAACGCCTGCTGTTGGTGAAAGCCGAAGACGCGGCTGACAACGCGCCGTCGGTCAGCCCGGAAACACCAGTGGCCGATGCGCTGGAGTTGATGGACGAACATGACCGTCGCTACGTGGTGGTCACCTGCGCCGAGAACAAGGCACTGGGTTACGTGCGCCGTCGCGACCTGCACCGCCAGACCGGCACCTGCGCGCAATTCCTTCGTGAGTTCAACGCCACCGCAGCGTACGACGAGCACCTGCGCATCCTGCTGTCGCGCATGTACGAGTTCAACCGCGCCTGGCTGCCGGTGATGGATGCCGAACGGGTATTCCTCGGCGAGGTGACGCAGGAGTCGATTGCGGCATACCTCAGCTCGGGACGTTCGCGGGGGATGAAGACCAGTATCGTCTCGCCGGCTGAGACCGTCGTCGCCTAAAAATACAGACCCTGTGGGAGCAAGCTTGCTCGCGAAAGCGAAATGTCAGTCAACAACGATGTCGACTGTGAAAATGCCTTCGCGAGCAAGCTCGCTCCCACAGGACTGCGTGATTTCGTTGATCTTCACAGGGTGACAAAAAATCTCAACAGCCTCTCCCGCAAGAGCGTCATCAATTCAGCTTCTTCAAGGTCCAAATCCCCCCTCAACACCCTCTCTCGACGCCAACGTCGCCGATGTTGACGCTATCACACTTACCCGCGATCTAGCTGACAAAAGCCCCGAACGTGCAGATATGTTTAACACTCGAAAATTCGCCGGGAACATCTGCCCGTCATCTCGGTCGGGTAGAAGGAGTGATAAACGCGACGCACGTCAGAAGCGTGCAAAAACGCGACATTTTTAGTTGATCTCGCGCCCCTCACGCCCTAAAGTTCGCGCCGAACGTCCATGCTGGAAACGATCCATCCGGCTCAAGTACTGACGACGAGACAGCGAGGCCAAGGGACAGCTGCACATCCCCAGGCCTTTTTGCTTTCGGCGGCAATGCCTTGGGAAGTAGGCGAACCAAAGTGGGGATACGGAGGGCGTTCATGCACCCATTGTTTTTACGAGTTTGCCCATAGGAGCACCCAGCATGTCGATCCAGGTCGAAGACTATTTCGCGCGCGCTACATTCGACAAAATGAAGGCGTTCGCCGACAAACAGGAAACCCCGTTCGTGGTGATCGACACCGCGATGATCGCCCAGGCCTACGATGACCTGCGCGCCGGTTTCGAATTCGCCAAGGTCTACTACGCGGTCAAGGCCAACCCGGCCGTCGAGATCATCGACCTGCTCAAAGACAAGGGTTCGAGCTTCGACATTGCCTCGATCTACGAGCTGGACAAAGTCATGGATCGCGGTGTCAGCCCGGACCGTATCAGCTACGGCAACACCATCAAGAAATCCAAGGACATCCGCTACTTCTACGAGAAGGGCGTGCGTCTGTTCTCCACCGACTCCGAAGCCGACCTGCGCAACATCGCCAAGGCTGCACCGGGTTCGAAAGTCTATGTGCGCATCCTCACTGAAGGCTCGACCACCGCTGACTGGCCACTGTCGCGCAAGTTCGGCTGCCAGACCGACATGGCCATGGACCTGCTGATCCTCGCCCGCGACCTGGGTCTGGTGCCGTATGGCATCTCGTTCCACGTCGGCTCGCAACAGCGCGACATCAGCGTCTGGGACGCGGCGATCGCCAAGGTCAAAGTGATCTTCGAACGTCTGAAAGAAGAAGACGGCATTCACCTGAAGCTGATCAACATGGGCGGCGGCTTCCCGGCTAACTACATCACCCGCACCAACAGCCTGGAAACCTACGCCGAAGAGATCATCCGCTTCCTGAAAGAAGACTTCGGTGACGACCTGCCGGAAATCATTCTGGAGCCAGGCCGTTCGCTGATTGCCAACGCCGGTATTCTGGTCAGCGAAGTGGTACTGGTTGCGCGCAAGTCGCGCACTGCCGTCGAGCGCTGGGTGTACACCGATGTGGGCAAGTTCTCCGGCCTGATCGAAACCATGGACGAAGCGATCAAGTTCCCGATCTGGACCGAGAAGAAAGGCGAGATGGAAGAAGTCGTGATCGCCGGCCCGACCTGCGACAGCGCCGACATCATGTACGAGAACTACAAGTATGGCCTGCCGCTGAACCTGGCGATTGGTGATCGTCTGTACTGGTTGTCGACCGGTGCGTATACCACCAGCTACAGCGCGGTCGAGTTCAATGGCTTCCCGCCGCTGAAGTCGTTTTACGTTTAAGGAGCAGCTGCAAGTTTCGAGCTGCAAGCTGCAAGAGAAAAGCCCACGAATTTGTGGGCTTTTTTGTGGGTGTTCGGCTGGGGAGGTTTTTTGTACTAGATACCATAGCCCCTCGCCCCAGCCCTCTCCCGAGGGAGAGGGAGCCGACCGAGTGGTCTTCCGTCCGACATCGACCTGAACCACCTTGGCGATTATGGATTCGGCAAAACCATTGCAGGTCGGCGTACCTCCCAAGCATCCCTCGGTCGGTTCCCTCTCCCCCTGGGAGAGGGCTAGGGTGAGGGCTCGGCGGTTTCAGCCGCGCTGCAACTCTGCATACCGAGCGGCATACCGACTAGCCATCGCCTGAATTCGCAAATCTGTCGCATCAGCCAGCGTCTGACTCGCCACCCGCAGGAAATTCAGATTGCCGGCGGCCAAGGCTTTCTCCAGCCAATCGACCGCTTCATCAACCCGACCCTCCGCCGCCAACACCGCGGCATAACTGAACTGCCCACGAAAATCCCCAGCCTCGGCCGAACGCTGATACCACTCGCGTGCAGCAATTGGATCCGCCTGACACACCTGCCCTTCCTCCAGATAACGCCCCAGCAGATTCATCGATTTCGCATGGCCCAACTCAGCCGCGCGCCGATACAACGCCAGCGCTTGCTGATGATCAACCGTCACCCCGCGCCCGGTCGCCAGCAAGTTGGCCAGGTTGTACATCGCCCAATCAAGACCCGACTCGGCAGCGATCCGATAATGCTGCGCCGCCACCGAGGCATCCGCCGCACATCCCCAACCATGCTCATGGCAACGCCCGAGCATGTTGCGCGCCATCAGATGCCCGCGACCGGCGGCAATAGCGAACCAGCGCAGCGCCAATGGCTGATCCTGAGCGATGCCTTGGCCATCCAGCAGGATCTGCCCAAGCAACGCCTGCGCTTCAACCTCGCCCTCGCCCGCCGCCAGCAAAATCGCCTGCGCAGCGCGGGCCGGGCTTTCTTCAAGCATCGCCGCCAACCCGGCCGCATCGAGAACTTCCTCGCGGCGTAGCTGGAAACTCATACCTCGACCCAACGCCGCAGCAAGTTGTGATAAGTGCCGGTGAGGCGGATCAGCGAAGGGTGATCGGGGACGTCCTGAGTCAGCTGCTGAATCGCCCCGTCCATTTCGAACAGCAACGCGCGCTGGCTGTCTTCGCGCACCAGGCTCTGCGTCCAGAAAAATGACGCATAACGCGCACCACGTGTAACCGCGTTGACCTTGTGCAAACTGGTGCCCGGATACAACACCATGTCGCCGGCCGGCAGCTTCACTCGCTGGGTGCCGTAGGTGTCCTGAATCTCCAGTTCGCCGCCGTCGTAATCTTCCAGCTCGCTGAAGAACAGCGTCGCCGACAAATCGGTGCGCACCCGCTCGATGCTGCCCTTGGGCTGGCGCACGGCGTTGTCGATGTGAAAATCAAAACTGCCGCCGGCCGTGTAACAGTTCACCAACGGCGGGAAGACCTTGTGCGGCAGTGCGGCGGACATGAACAGCGGATTTTTCCACAGCCGCTCGAGCATCGCCGCGCCGATTTCCTTGGCCAGCGGGTGGCCTTCGGGCAGTTGCAGATTGTGCTTGGCCTTGGCCGACTGGAAGCCGGCGGTGATCTTGCCGTCGGCCCAATCCGCTTGCTCCAGGGCCTGGCGGATGCGCTGCACTTCGTCTTTTGCGAACAGCCCGGGAATGTGCAGCAGCATGGCGATGTCACCTGATGGCAAGAAGGCGGCAATGGTATTGATTCTTATTGACTGTGTAAAACCCCAGAGACGGATGAACAAGCAGAAACCGTAAGGGCAAATTGTAAAGAATGTAAATTCAATGCGAATAACAATGTTTCGCAATTGATACGAATACCTGTTTACCCTATATTCCGCCGCCTCAAATCCTTGGGGAGGGGAATAAAAATGGCACGTCAACACGCACAATTACCGGTCAGTTCACCACGTCTGCTCGCCTCGGCAATCGGTGTCGCAATCACCGCCGGCTCGGCTGGGCAGATGGTCTTCGCGGCGGAAAAAACCGAGAGCAAAACTTCCGGCAACGCCATTGCCCTGGACGCCACCGCCATCACCGGCGAAGCCCAGGACTCGACCTCCTATCAGGTCGAAAAAGCCTCCTCGCCCAAGTACACCGCACCGCTGGTCGACACCCCGCGCTCGGTCACCGTCATCCCGCAACAAGTGCTCAAGGACACCGGCGCGCTGAACATGCAGGACGCGCTGCGCACTGTGCCGGGCATCACCTTCGGCGCCGGTGAAGGCGGCAACCCGCAGGGCGACCGTCCGTTCATCCGCGGCTTCGACGCCCAGGGCGACACCTATCTGGACGGCGTGCGCGACACCGGTTCGCAGAGCCGCGAGATCTTCGCTGTGGAAAACATCGAAGTCAGCAAAGGCCCGAACTCGGCGATTGGCGGTCGCGGCGCAGCCGGCGGCAGCATCAATCTGGTGAGCAAGAAAGCGCACCTGGGCAACTCGTTCGACGGCGGCTTCACCTACGGCTCCGACCAGACCCAGCGCTACACCCTCGACGGCAACTACCAGTTCAGCGACAGCGCTGCCGGCCGCCTCAACCTGATGAGCCACGAGAGCAACGTCGCCGGTCGCGACAAGGTCGATTACGACCGGTGGGGCATCGCGCCGTCGCTGGCCTTCGGCCTGGGCACCGATACCCGTGTAAACCTCGACTACTACCATCTGGAAAGCAACGACACCCCGGACTCGGGCATCCCGTACACCATTCCCACCGGTGGTTCGGCCGCACGCACCAAGTCCAACCCGGACAAGCCATACGCCGGTGGCGATCACGACAACTTCTATGGTCTGGATCGCGACTTCCGCAAGGGCCGCACCGACACCGCGACCTTCGCCATCGAGCACGACCTCAATGATGCACTGACCATCAAGAACACCCTGCGCCACGGCAGCAGCATGCAGGATTACATCCTCACCCAGCCGGACGACAGCAAGGGCAACGTCAACAACGGCAGCGTCTGGCGTCGGGCCAACACGCGGGTGAGCAATACTGAAACCACCACCAACCAGACCGACCTGTTCGGCACCTTCTACATGGCCGGTTTCAAGAACAGCTTCTCCACCGGTGTCGAATACACCCGCGAGCAGAGCGAGAAATCCTCGTACAACGTCAACACCGACACCACGCCGCGTACGACCAATGTGCCTTCCAGCAGCAACTGCACACCGGCGATGATTGGCGCCTCGAGCAATTACAACTGCACCTCGCTGTCGAACCCGAACCCGAACGATCCGTGGAACGGTGCGATCTCGCGCAACTACGCCGGCACCGACACCCAGGCCGACACCTACGCGCTGTACGTGTTCGACACGCTGGAGTTGTCCGAGCAATGGCTGGTGAACATGGGCCTGCGCTACGACCACTTCGACACCGACTACAAAACCTACAACGCCGCAGGGACCACCACCTCCAAGGGTGATGACACCAGCGAATTCGTCACCGGCCAGTTCGGCGTGGTCTACAAGCCGGCGGAAAACGGCAGCATCTACGCCTCTTATGCGACCTCGGCGACACCGCCGGGCAACACCTTGGGCGAAGGTCAGGAAGGCAACCCGCTGGGCGGCACCCCGGATCGCAGCGGCAACCTGCTGAGCAGCGACATGGAACCGGAAACCACCAAGAACTACGAAATCGGCACCAAGTGGGATCTGCTCAACGATCGCCTGTCGCTGACCGCCGACATCTTCCGCACCGAGAAGGAAAACGCTCGCGTGCAGGTCGACACCAGCTCCTACGAGAACGCCGGCAAGACCCGCGTGCAAGGCTTCGAACTGTCGGCCAGCGGCAAGATCACCGACAAGTGGCAAGTGTTTGCCGGTTACGCCTTCATGGACAGCGAACAGGTTGACGGTGGTCCGTTGGGTCGCGCCAACGACGGCAACGATCTGCCGAACACGCCGAAAAACAGCGCCAGCCTGTGGACCACGTATCAGGTCACGCCCAAGCTGACGATCGGTGGTGGCGCGTTCTACGTCGACGACGTCTACGGCAGTGTCGCCAACACAACGATGGTCGATTCGTACGTGCGTTACGACGCGATGGCGGCCTACAAACTGACCAAGAACGTTGACCTGCAACTCAACGTGCAGAACCTGACCGACGAAACCTATTACGACAAAGCCTTCTCGACCCACTTCGCCAACCAGGCGGCGGGCCGCACGGCGCTGTTGAGCACCAATTTCCACTTCTGACCGATGTGAAAACCTGTGGGAGCGAGCTTGCTCGCGAAAGCGGTGGCTCAGTGAAGTCGATGCTGACTGACACGACGCCTTCGCGAGCAAGCTCGCTCCCACATAAGATCTGCGAAACGGATCAGGCCCCGTTCATTCAGTTGAACGGGGCTTTTGTGTGTTACGCAAAACGCATCTTGATAACCCACGGCATAATGCGCGCCGTGATGACAATTTCCGAACGGACGGCGAGTGACGTGTTGAAGAAAACCCTGTTCCAGGTGCACTGGTTTTTTGGCATCACCGCAGGACTGGTGCTGGCCCTGATGGGCATCACCGGCGCGGCCTATTCGTTTCAGGACGAGATCCTGCGCGCGCTGAATCCGTCCGTTCTGCAGGTGGAAAAACAGGTCGCTGGAGTGCTGCCGCCAGTTGAACTGGTGGAACGCATCGAAGCCGCGTCCGGCAAGAAAGTCGCGATGCTCTGGGTCGAGACCGACAGCGGTCACGCCGCACGGGTATTCTTCACTCCGCCCAAGGGTGAACGGCGTGGCGAAATGCGCTACTTCGATCCGTACACCGCCGAGTTCAAGGGCGACGCCACTGGCCAGGACTTCTTCGGCCTGATGCTGCAACTGCACCGCTTCCTCGCCATGGGCGACACCGGGCGCAACATTACCGGCGCCTGCACCTTGATGCTGCTGTTCTTCTGTCTCTCTGGCCTCTATTTGCGCTGGCCGCGCCAGTGGAACAGCTGGCGCGTGTGGTTGACCCTGGACTGGAAAAAGAAGGGCCGCGCGTTCAATTGGGATCTGCACTCGGTGGCCGGCACCTGGTGCCTTTTGGTCTATTTGCTGCTGGCGTTGACCGGTTTGTCATGGTCGTACGAGTGGTACAACAAAGGCCTGACCCGACTGCTTTCCGACGCGCCGCAAAACGAACGCGTACGTGGCGGTCGCGGCCCGGCGCCGGAAGGTCCGCCACCGACGGCCGACTACGCGGCGATGTGGAGCAGCATCTACAGCGCTGCCGGCCCGGGTCTGGCCGCATACAACATTCGCATGCCGGCGGTGGCCGGCCAACCGGCAACCGTGTTCTACCTGCTCGACAGCTCGCCCCATGACCGCGCGCTGAACCAGATCACCCTCGATCCGGCCACCGGCGTGGTCAAACGCGTCGACCGCTATGCCGACAAAAGCTTCAAGGCCCAACTGCTGACCAGCATTTATGCGCTGCACGTCGGCAGCTATTTCGGCCTTGTCGGGCGCATCATCGTGACGATCGCAGCGGTGTGCATGCCGCTGTTTTTCATCACTGGCTGGCTGCTGTATCTGGACCGTCGACGCAAGAAAAAGCAGATCAAGGATGCCCGCCAAGGTCTCGCACAACCGTCCACCGAGGCTTCGGCCTGGCTGATCGGTTTCGCCAGCCAGAGCGGTTTCGCCGAACAACTGGCGTGGCAGACCGCCGGACAATTGCAGGCCGCCGGATTGCCGGTCAACGTGCAGCCGCTGGCCAATCTCAGCGAACAGGATCTGCGTGAGTCGAACAACGCATTGTTCGTGGTCAGCACCTTCGGCGACGGCGAAGCGCCGGACAGCGCCCGTGGTTTCGAACGCAAAGTGCTGGCCAAGGCTTCGACACTCGACAGCCTCAACTACGCCGTGCTCGGCCTCGGCGATCGGCAGTACGCGCACTTCTGCGGCTTCGCCAAGCGCTTGCATCAATGGCTCGGCGAGCACGGCGGCAAGACCTTGTTCGCCCCGGTGGAGGTCGACAGCGGCGATCCTTACGCGTTGCGTCACTGGCAAACGCAACTCGGCCAGCTCACCGGACAGGCGCCGAGCGAAACCTGGCAAGCACCCAGCTACGACAACTGGACGCTGGTCCGTCGCGAACTGATGAACCCCGACAGCAGCGGCGCGCCGGTCTTTCTGCTCGGCCTCAAAGCACCGGACACCCGCAATTGGCTGGCCGGTGACCTGGTCGAAGTGCTGCCACGCAATTGCCCGTGGGCCATCGAACATTTCCTCGACGGCCTCGGCATTCGGGGCGAAACCCCGGTGAAGGTCAACGGCATCGACGAACCACTGGAAGTGGCCCTCGCCTCACGGCAACTGCCCGAGCACCGCGCGCATCTGGTCGGCCTGCATGCGCAGTCGCTGGTCGACGCAATGGTGCCGCTGGCGATGCGCGAATACTCGATCGCCTCGATTGCTGCTGACGGCGTGCTGGAACTGATCGTGCGTCAGGAACAGCACAACGACGGCAGCCTCGGCATCGGCTCCGGCTGGCTCACCGAACACGCGCCAGTGGGCGGCAGCATCAGCCTGCGCGTGCGGCGCAACAGCGGTTTCCATCTGCCGAACGAACCCGTGCCGATGATCCTGCTGGGCAACGGCACCGGCCTGGCCGGCCTGCGCAGCCTGCTCAAGGCACGCATTGCCGACGGCCAGCAACGGCAGTGGCTGCTGTTCGGCGAGCGCAACCGTGAGCACGACTTCCTCTGCCGCGCCGAGCTGGAAGAGTGGCTGGTCAATGGTGATCTGGCGCGATTGGACCTGGCGTTTTCGCGGGATCAGGCCGAGAAGATTTATGTGCAGGATCGCTTGCGTGAGTCTGCGGATGAATTGAAGAAATGGTTGGCAGATGGTGCTGTCATCTATATCTGCGGCAGCCTTCAAGGTATGGCCTCAGGCGTAGACCAGGCGCTCAACGATATCCTCGGCAGCGCCGAAGTCGAACGCCTGATCGAACAGGGCCGCTATCGCCGGGATGTTTACTAACGCCTGCGAAAAGCCCCTCACCCTAGCCCTCTCCCAATGGGAGAGGGGACCGATTGGGGGATGCTTGAGATCGACGCCGACCTGAGCGTTCTTCACTGAATCCATAGCCATAATCACCTCGGTCGGCTCCCTCTCCTCCTGGAAGAGAGCTGGGCGGGCGGCGTTCCGATGAGGGAAATGGGCTACTGTTAAATCTCCACTCAACTTCACAAGGACCGTGAAGCCATGCCAAGCCGCCCTACCCTCGCCCAATTCGCCCGCCACTTGCGCACCAACCAGACAGATTGCGAACACCTGCTCTGGCAGCGCCTGCGTTCCCGGCAGATAGCCAACCTGAAATTTCGCCGACAGTTTCCATGTCCGCCGTTTGTGCTGGATTTTTATTGTATAGAGTTGAGATTGGCGATTGAGCTGGATGGTGGCCAGCACTATGAGACGGCCGGGGTGCTTCACGATCGGCGCCGGTCGAACTTCCTGTCTCAACAAGGCATCGACGTCGTGCGATTCAGCAATCTTGAGGTGCTTCAGCAGATGGATGATGTGTTGGAGCAGATCATCAGAATTGCGGCAGAGCGGAAAATGCCCTCACCCTAGCCCTCTCCCAGAGGGAGAGGGGACTGATTGGGGGATGCTCGAGATCGACGCCGACCTGAGCGTTCTTCACTGAATCCAAAGCCATAATCACCTCGATCTTCCAGGTCGATGCATGACGCAAGACACCTCGGTCGGCCCTCTCCCTCCCAGAGGGCGAGGTGACTGATTGGGTGATGCTTGAAATCGACGCCGACCTGAGCGTTCTTCACTGAACCCAAAGCCACAATCACCTCGGTCTCCAGGTCGATGCATAGCGCAAGACAGCCCAGTCGGCCCTCTCCCTCCCAGAGGGCGAGGGGACTGATTGGGGGATGCTCGAGATCGACGCCGACCTGAGCGTTCTTCACTGAACCCAAAGCCACAATCACCTCGGTCTTCCAGGTCGATGCATGACGCAAGACACCTCGGTCGGCTCCCTCTCCCTCCGGGAGAGGGCTGGGGTGAGGGGCTTTTGATCCAGCGTGATTAAACAGGCTGCAACTTCTGCTCAAACACTGCTACCCCATCCAGATCCCGCAACACCACGCTCATCTCCCCGCTCTGCCCTTCGATATTCACCTCACCAAAAAACTGAAACCCGGCAAACGGCGAGGTGTTCTGTGCGGGCGGTGCTTTCTCGAACACCACCTCAGGCCCGAACGTCTTGTCCAGTGGATTCGGCCCGAAACTGCCGGCGTTCAACGGCCCGGCAACAAATTCCCAGAACGGTTCGAAATCCTGGAACGCGGCGCGGTCCGGATGATAGTGATGCGCCGCGCAGTAATGCACGTCCGCCGTCAGAAACACGAAATTACGCACCTGCTGCGCACGTAAAAATCCGAGCAATTCGGCAATTTCCAGTTCACGTCCCTGCGCCGGGCCGGGGTCGCCGTTGGCCACGGCTTCCCAGCGCGCAACGCCCGGGCTGACCTCGCCGTCCGGCACGCCAAGGCCGATGGGCATGTCGGCGGCGATGACTTTCCACTGCGCCTTCGATGCCTGCAACTCACGCTTGAGCCAGTCCAGCTGCTCGCGGCCGAGAAACGGTTTTGCCGCGCCGAGGTTGTCGTCGTTGGCTTCGCGATAGCTGCGCATATCCAGCACGAATACGTCGAGCATTGGTCCGTAACTGAGCTTGCGATAAATGCGCCCGCCGCCGTCCGCCGCCTGCAAACGCATCGGCGCATATTCCAGCCACGCCTGCCGCGCGCGGCCGACCAGCTTGTGGATATCTTTCTCCTGATAACGCTCATCCAGCTGCTTGCCCGGTGACCAGTTGTTGACCACTTCGTGATCGTCCCACTGCCAGATCTGCGGCACTTCGGCGTTGAAGCGGCGGATGTTTTCGTCCATCAGGTTGTAGCGATAGTTGCCGCGATAACCGTCGAGAGTCTGCGCGACTTTGCTCTTGGCTTCAGTGGTGATATTGCGCCAGATGCGCCCGCTTTCGGTGGTCAGTTGCGCGGGGACCGGGCCGTCGGCGTAGATGGTGTCGCCGCTGTGAATAAAGAAGTCCGGCAGGCGCAGGCGCATGGCTTCGTAGATGCGCATGCCGCCGATGTCCGGGTTGATTCCGAAGCCCTGACCGACGGTGTCACCGCTCCAGACAAAACGGATGTCGCGTTTTGTCGTTGGCACGCTGCGCAGATGGCCGAACCACGGTTCGCTGGCGACGCCGCTCTGGGCGTCTTCGAAGTGCACGCGATAGAAGATTGCCTGGTTGGCCGGCAGGCCGGTGAGTTCGACGCGGGCGGTGAAATCGCTGCGCGCATCGGCCAGTGGCGAGACGAATTTGCGCGGGTTGCCAAACAGGCTGCCGGTGTCCCACTCCACCACCATGCGCGCCGGGCGATCGCTGCGGCTCCAGATCATCGCGCGGTCGCCGAGCAGGTCGCCGGACTGCACGCCGTCGGCGAGCTGCGGACGATCCTTGACCGAGGCAATCACCGCCGGCGCCAGCCCCGGCAGCAACAGCCCGGCGCCGACCGCTTGCATGACGCGACGCCGACCGAGATTGAAATCGCTCATGGTGTTCTCCCTGCAAAAGGGAAAACTTAAGCATGCCTATATGAACTCGCCATGACACCCTTAACCATGTGGGAGCGAGCTTGCTCGCGAAGGGTACCTATCAGTCGAAATTTTTTTCGCTGACACACCGCTTTCGCGAGCAAGCTCGCTCCCACAGGTTTTGCGACGTCAGCTAAGCCTTGGCCGGTTCCAGCGCTAACTCGACAGCCTCCGGCCGTTTGAGCAGCGCATACACCACCGCCGTAACCAGGCTCCCCGCAACAATCGCCAGCAGATACAGCAGCGCATGGTTGATCGCATTCGGGATCGCCAGCACGAACAAGCCACCGTGCGGCGCCATCAGTTTGCAGCCGAAGTACATCGACAAGGCACCGGTCAGCGCCCCCCCGGCGATGCTCGCCGGGATCACCCGCAGCGGATCTTTCGCGGCAAACGGAATCGCCCCTTCCGAGATAAAGCACAGGCCCAGCACGAAGGCCGCTTTGCCGGCTTCGCGTTCAGTCTGGGCGAACTTGCGCCGGGCAATGAAGGTGGCGATACCCAGGCCAATCGGCGGCACCATGCCGGCGGCCATGGTCGCGGCCATCGGTGCGTAACTCTGCGAGGCCAGCAGCCCCACCGAAAACGCATAGGCAGCCTTGTTGATCGGCCCACCGAGGTCGACGCACATCATGCCGCCGAGCAATACGCCGAGCAGAATCGCGTTGGTGGTGCCCATGCTGTCGAGGAACTGCGTAAGCGCGGCGAGCATGCCGGCGACCGGTTTGCCGACCACGTAAATCATCACCAGACCGGTGACCAGACTGGCCAGTAACGGGATGATCAGAATCGGCTTCAGCGCTTCCAGGCTCTGCGGCAATTTCACATAGCGGGCGATGGCTTTGGCGGCGTAACCGGCGATGAAACCGGCGATGATCCCGCCGATGAATCCGGCGCCCAGAGTGCCCGCCAGCAAACCGCCGATCATCCCCGGCGCAAGGCCCGGGCGGTCGGCAATCGAGTAGGCGATGTAACCGGCCAACAGCGGCACCATCAGCTTGAACGCGGTGTCGCCGCCGATCTGCATCAGCGCCGCCGCCAGCGTGCCTTCTTCCTTGTAAGCGGTGATGCCGAACACGAACGACAATGCGATCAGCAAACCACCCGCCACCACCATTGGCAGCATGTACGACACACCCGTGAGCAGGTGCTTGTAGACGCCGGTTTTCTCGGACTTGGCCGGGGCCTTGCCGTCGCTTGCCGCACTTTCCACTGCGCCTTCGGCCAGGGCTTTTTTCAGGGTCGCTTCGGATTGCTTCAGGGCTACGCCCGTGCCGCAGCGATAGATCTTCTTGCCGGCGAAACGCTCGGTGGCGACGTCGATATCCGCCGCCAGCAGCACCACGTCAGCCTCGGCGATGGCCGTTGCGCTGAGTGGCGTTTTCGCGCCCACCGAGCCCTGGGTTTCGACCTGCAATTCATAACCCAGGCGCTTGGCAGTCTGCTGCAACGCTTCGGCGGCCATGAAGGTGTGGGCGACGCCGGTCGGGCAGGCCGTGATGGCGACGATGCGTGGCGCACGTGGCGCGTCAATCGCCGGTTCGACTGCGCTGGCCACGTAGACTTCGGCTTCTTCAGCACCACGACGCAGCACCGCTTCGACATCCTGCAAGGCCTGCGCCGGAGCGATCTGGAACACGCGCTTGCCGACGAAGCGACTCATGTCCACCGCGCCAGTGGTGACCAGCAAGACCCACTCGGCGGCTTCGATGGTCGCCGCCGACAATTCGCGTTCCGGGTGCGCCGGATCGACCACTTCAACGCTGGTGCTCCAGCCCTGACGCTGCGCCGCTGCATCGAGCAGACGCGCGCACAGCACACTGGTGACCATGCCGTTCGGGCAAGCCGTAACAATGGCTAACTTCATGACAAACCCTCTTATTGTTCTGTCAGGGGGCGCACGCGCACGCCCTGTTCGAGCTGCGCCAGTTGCGCAGCGTCGTTGATGCCAAAACCGATCTGGGTCACCGCCATTGCCGCAATCGCAGTGGCGGTGCGCAGGGTTTGCTCGGGGGTGTCGGCGCTGAGCAGACCGTGGAGCATGCCGGCGAGCAAGGAATCGCCGGCACCAACCGTGCTGGCCACGCTGACCTTCGGCGGCGAGGCATGCAGGGCCGAGCCGACACTGAACCAGTTGACCCCGTCGGCGCCGTGGGAGATCACCACGTGCTCGATGCCTTGCGCATGCAAACGTGCGGCGGCTTGTGCTTCGGCGATCGGCGAGACCACTTCGCAGCCGAGGGCGTGGGCCAGTTCTTCGGTGTTCGGCTTGATCAGCCAGGGGCTGGCCTGCAACGCGACGCGCAAGGCTTCGCCGCTGGAGTCGAGGGCGACTTTCAAGCCGAGCGCGTTCAAGCTTTCAATCAGCTCGCGCAACCACTGCGCCGTGACGCCGCGCGGCAGACTGCCGGCGACCACCACCGCATCGTGCCCCGGTGCGATCTTCTGCAAGCGATCAAGCAAGGCATGCTGCGCCGTTGCATCGACCACCGGGCCAGGCCCGTTGATGTCGGTGATGCGCCCGTCCTGTTCGGCGACTTTGATGTTGCTGCGCGTCTCGCCCGGCACGCGGATGAACGCGTCGACGAAACCGCGCTTGGCGAACAGGGTTTCGAACGCTTGCTGATTGTCTTCGCCGAGAAAGCCGCTGACGGTGACCTGATGGCCGAGATCCGCCAGCACCTGGGCGACATTGACGCCTTTGCCCGCAGCGTGGGTGTGCATCTCCTCGCTGCGATTGACCTGACCGGCATCCAGCCGTGACAGCTCGACGGTGAGGTCGAGTGCCGGGTTGAGGGTCAGGGTAAGAATCTTGGCCATTACAGGGCCTCCACTAATGCGCGCACTTCATTCGCGCTGCCCACGGCCAGGGCCTGTTGGGCGAGGGTTTGCGCCTGGGTCAGGCTGAGTTCACGGATGCGCGCCTTGACTTCGGCAATGCTGCGCCCGGACACGCTGAGTTCGTCGACACCGAGGCCGACCAGCACCGGCACCGCCAGCGGATCTGCCGCTAGTTCGCCGCAGACGCCCACCCATTTGCCATGGGCATGGGCGGCGCGCACGGTGATGTCGATCAGTTGCAGGACCGCCGGGTGCAAGCCGTCCGCTTGAGCAGACAGGGTCGGGTGACCACGGTCGATGGCCAGGGTGTATTGCGTGAGGTCGTTGGTGCCGACGCTGAAGAAGTCGACTTCCTTGGCCAGCACTGGCGCGAGCAACGCGGCCGACGGCACTTCGATCATGATCCCCAATTGCAGGTCGGCGACTGGAATTTCCAGACGCAGGCGTTCGGTCATGTCGCGGGCCTGGCGCCACTCTTCGACGCTGCCGACCATCGGGAACATGATCCGCAGCGGACGGTTGTCGGCCGAGCGCAGCAAGGCGCGCAGTTGCGCTTCCATGATCTGCGGCCGCTGCAGGGTCAGGCGAATACCGCGCACGCCGAGGAACGGATTTTCTTCCTTGGCGATCGGCCAATACGGCAGCGGTTTGTCGCCGCCGACATCGAGCGTACGCACCACCAGCGGCCGCCCGGCCAGACCATCGAGGACGCGACGGTATTCGGCTTCCTGGGTCGCCTCATCCGGTGCCTGTGGGTGGGCCATGAAAATCAGTTCGGTGCGCAGCAGACCAATGCCTTCGGCGCCCTGCTCCACCGCGCTGGTCACGCCTGCGCTTTCGCCGATGTTGGCGAACACTTCGACGGCGTGGCCGTCGGTGGTGTGTGCCGGTTGATGGCGTTGTTCGGCGGCGATCTTCAGGCGTTGCTCGCGGGTGTCGCGCTCTTCAGCGGCACGCTTGAGGGTCGCGGCATCGGCGTCGACATGCAGACGGCCACGCTGACCGTCGAGCAACAGCGGCGTGCCCGGCTCGAGCAACAGCACCGCTGCACCCGCGCCGACCAGTGCTGGAATACCGAGCGCGCGGGCGACGATGGCGCTGTGCGCGGTAGCACCGCCGCGCGCGGTGAGAATCCCCGCAACCCGCGCAGGATCCAGGCGCGCGACATCGGACGGGCCGACTTCGTCCATCACCAGAATGTACGGTTGCTCAGGTTCGTTCGCGGTTTGCACGCCACACAATTGCGCCAGCACTCGACGGCCGATGTCGCGCAGATCGGCGGCACGCTCGGCGAGCAACGCGTCCTGCAGCGACTCCTGCTGTTTGGCGGCGGCTTCGATCACCGCCATCCACGCCGCTTCGGCGCTTTCGCCTTGCTTGAGGCGGGTGTCGACTTCGTCGGTCAGATCCGGGTCGTCGAGCATTTCCTGGTGAGTGATGAAAATCTCGCGAATCGCCTTGGCCTTGCTGCGTTCGATCAAGCCTTGGATGTCGCGGCGCACGTCGCTCAGCGCTTGCTTGAGGCGCTCGCGCTCGATCGCGGCAGATTCGCCGCGCAACGGGTAATCGATGGCTTGCAGGACCTGAATGTGCGCCGGGCCGATGGCGATGCCCGGTGCGGCAGGAATCGCCTGCAACAGGCTGCCGGAGGCCGGAGCCACCAGCACTTCGGCGATGTCGGCGATCACTTCGCGCTGCTGACTCATGGCCGGCAGCGGCTCGACTTCCTCACCGAGGCCTTCTTCAATCGCCGCGAGCAGGGCGGGCAAGGCATCGGCGGCGATGCTCGGCTCGGCGATCAGCTCCAGCACCTGACCGCGCCGGGCGCCGAGGCTGAGCAGTTTGCTCAGGCTCTTCACCGATACGGCGCTGTCTTGGCTGTCGACGATGCGCACGCGGATTTCGCCATCAAAACTCTTCGCCAGTTGCGCGAGGATCTTCGCCGGCCGCGCATGCAAACCGTGGGCGTTGGCCAGGGCAATACGTGCACTCGGCCAATCGGCAGGCAGTTCACCGCCCAGCACTTCGAGGACTTTGCGGCTGCTGGTGGCGCGGCCCAGTTCGTGGCCGCGACCTTCGATCAGCAACGCGCACAAACGCTCGAGCAACGCCTGATGCGCTTCGCCCAGACTGGCGAGGCAGAACAGTCCGCTGAGCGGCTGGCCGAGGTAGCGCATCGGTTTGTCCGGGGTGACGAACGCCAGTCCCGGACGCTTCACGGTCTGCTCGCTGTGCAGCCACCACAGGCCATCGCCCAGTGGCAGCGCTTCGACTTGCTGCAACACGCCGGCAAAGCCGTTGCTCACACAATCGGCCTGACGCAGCAGACGTGCGCCGCGCCAGACCAGTTCTTCGAAATCGTCGGCCGACACGCCGAGGCCGATCATCTGCGCATCCAGCGCCAGTTCCTGCGGCGCGCCTTGCAACAGTTTAAGCAGCGCTTCGGGGGAGCTGGCGCGACGCAGGGCCTGGCCCAGATCGGTCTCGCCGAGGGCGCGGGTCAGCAGTTGCAGCAGGCGCAGGTGTTCGTCGGATTTCGCCGCGATGCCGATGGCCAGATAAACGATCTGGCCATCGCCCCAATCGACGCCATCAGGAAACTGCATCAGGCGCACGCCGGTGGCGAATACCTGATCGCGGGTTTCCGGGGTGCCGTGGGGAATGGCGATGCCTTGACCGAGAAAGGTCGAGCCCTGGGCTTCCCGGGCCTGCAGGCCGGCGAGGTAGCCGTCGGCAACCAGACCGTCGGCAACCAGATGACTGGCCAGCAATTGCAGGGCAGCGGGTTTATCCACGGCCGACTGGCCCATGGATATCTGCTCTATAGTGAGCTCGAGCATGCGATCTCCTTTTTGGCGCAGTTCAACGCCAGGTATTGTTTTGAATGGTTCACAGCTTAGGCGCTCTGCCGCGCTTTTCAGCGGCAGTTTTGGCGGTTTCACGGCAGGACCGGCCAAAGGCGTCTAAAACGTAGAAAATACGCTTGCTGAAACGTTTAATCTAGATTGATCGGCACGTTACTCGATAATGTCTCATCCTTGAAGTCCAACTGGTCGGATCTGCCCAAGCAATAAGTCGACTGCCCTTATCGGGTAGGATTGGCGAAAATGTCGCGGCATGCTCGAAAAAACAAGGAAATACCGGGTTGAAACTCAGTGATATCGCGCGGTTGGCCGGCGTCTCCGTCACCACCGCCAGCTACGTCATCAACGGCAAGGCCGAACAGCAACGCATCAGCAACGCGACCGTCGAGCGCGTGCGCGCGGTGGTCGATCTGCACGGCTTCACGCCCAATCCGCAAGCGGCCGGCCTGCGCAGTCGGCACACGCGCACCCTGGGCTTTATCCTGCCGGATCTGGAAAACCCCAGTTACGCGCGGATCGCCAAGTTGCTCGAACAAGGCGCGCGAGCTCGCGGTTATCAATTGCTGATCGCCAGCTCCGACGACGCGCCGGACAGCGAGCGCCAGTTGCTGCAACTGTTCCGCGCCCGTCGTTGCGATGCGCTGATCGTTGCCAGTTGCCTGCCGGCCGGTGATGACAGCTATCGCCAGTTGCAGGCCAAGGGTCTGCCGATCATCGCCATCGACCGGGTCATGGAACCGGAGCATTTCTGCTCGGTGATCAGCGACGACCGCGAGGCCAGCCTGCATCTGACCCAGAGCCTGCTCGATCCGCAGCCAAAGCAGATCGTGCTGCTCGGCGCACGCCCGGAGCTGAGCATCAGCCAGGAGCGTGCCGCCGGTTTCCGCGCAGCGCTCAACGATTTCAAAGGCGAGGTGCTGGTCGAGCACGCCGAGTCGTTCAGCCGCGAGTGCGGCAAGCAATTGATGGAAGAACTCCTGCAGCGTCTGGGGCATTTGCCTGACGCGCTGGTGACCACTTCCTACGTGCTGCTGCAAGGCGTGTTCGATGCGCTGCATGATTTCCCGCTGAAATCGAGGCCGCTGCGCCTCGGCACCTTCGGCGACACGCAGTTGCTGGATTTCCTGCCGTTGCCGGTCAACGCCATGTCCCAGCAACACCAGTTGATCGCCGACAAGGCCCTGGAACTGGCCCTGGCCGCCGTCGAGCAGGACGACTACCAACCGGGCGTGCAAGCCATTGCGCGGACCTTCAAGCAGCGTATTCATCGGGACTGAAGCGTGGAGCTGATCGACAGCCACACCCACCTCGACTTCCCCGACTTCGACGCCGATCGCGCAGAGTTGCTGGCCGAAAGCCGCGCCCTCGGCGTGCGGCGCATCGTCGTGCTGGGCGTGCATCAGGGCAACTGGCAACGGGTGTGGGACCTGGTGCAGAGCGATGCCGACCTGTACGCCGCGTTCGGTCTGCATCCGGTGTTCCTCGATCAGCATCGCTCCGAGGATTTGCTCGCACTGGGTGACTGGCTGACACGCCTGCGCGGGCATCGGCAGTTGTGTGCGGTGGGCGAGATAGGCCTGGATTACTTCCTCGAAAACCTCGATCGCGAGCGGCAACAGTCGTTGTTCGAAGCGCAGCTGCAACTGGCGGCGGACTTCGAGCTGCCGGCGCTGATCCACGTACGCCGCAGCCACGCGGCGGTGATCGCCACGCTCAAGCGCTTCAAGCTCAAACGCGCCGGCATCATCCACGCCTTCGCCGGCAGCCGCGAAGAAGCGCGGGAATACATCAAGCTTGGTTTCAAACTGGGCCTCGGCGGCGCACCGACCTGGCCGCAGGCGTTGCGCATGCATCGGGTCCTGCCCGAGCTGCCGCTGCAATCAGTGGTGCTGGAAACCGATTCACCGGACATGGCCCCCGCCATGTTCCCCGGCCAGCGCAACAGCCCGGCGCATCTGCCGGCGATTTGTGCGGCGCTGGCCGAGCTGATGAATATCACGCCTGAACAACTCGCCGCCGCCAGCACCGCCAACTGCTGCGAAGTCTTCGGCTGGTAACACGTACCCGGGTAGGAGCTGACGAGTGCAACGAGGCTGCGATCTTTTGATCTT
>NZ_WBRZ01000219.1:0-9028 GCF_008923895.1 Pseudomonas sp. GXM4 | reverse complement strand
AGCACTGGGTCAGACAATATTCATGTAACTGAACCATCGCATTCGCGAGCAGGCTCGCTCCCACAAGGGATTTCAACACGGCTCAGGACTGAGGAAATACCAAAGATTCAGGCACATCGATATCCCACAACACCCCCGGATCATCCACCGCCACTTCCACCACCCGCCCCTGCGCAAACAACGGCCGTGCGCCACGGTCACCGGTCAGCGCCTGCAATTGCGCGCCAAACGAACGACCAAACCCCACGGGATGGCCAAATTCGCCACCCAGCACCGGCACGCTCACCGCGTTATCAGCCATCGCCGCGAGCACTCGCTCGATACTCGAAGATAGGATAAACGGCATATCGCCGAGCACAATCAACCAGCCATCAGCGTCCGGGCAAGCAGCAACACCTGCGGCAATGCTGTCGCCCATGCCGGTCGATTCGATCGACACCACGTCGCAGCCATGAGCCTGGGCCATGCGCATCGCCTGCGGTCGAGACTCGGTGGTGACCAGCACGCGCTTGTCGAGACTGGCCGGCAGATTCATCAGCACCTGCTCGATCACCGAGCGCACGGCGCCATCACGCCCGGTGCAGTCAGCGAGCAATTTGTCTTTGTCGGGGCCGGCGATCTGGCGAAAGCGTTTGCCCTCGCCCGCCGCCAGCACAATCACTGCGATGGATTGGCTCATGCACCCTCCAGCGGTTTTTTCTGTTTCAGCTCCACACCGTTCTTGATCGCAACAATTTCCGCCAGCAAGGACAAGGCGATCTCTGCCGGCGAATGACTGCCGATGTGCAGGCCGATCGGCCCGTGCAAGCGATCAATCGACGCTTGCGACAAGCCTAGCTGAGCCAGATTTTCCCGGCGCTTCTGGCTGTTGACCCGCGAACCGAGCGCGCCGACATAGAACGCCGGCGAGTCGAGCGCGGTGAGCAAAACCATGTCGTCCAGGCGTGGATCGTGAGTCAAGGCGACAATCGCCGTGCGCTCGTCGGTCTGGATGTTCAGCACAGCCTCATCCGGCATGCCGGGGACGAAACGGCCATGCTGCTCTTCCCAGCCGTAAACGAACTCGGTGCGCGGATCGCAGATCAGCACTTCGAAATCCAGCAGCCGCGCCATGTCGGCGACGTAGCGCGACAACTGCCCGGCACCGATCAGCAACAAGCGCCAGCGCGGGCCGTAAATCGCTCGCAGAGTCTTGCCGTCGAACACCAGCGAATCGGACTTGCTCGCCGGAGCCAGCCGCACCTCGCCGGTTTCGATGTTCAGTTCTCGGGCAACGATTTCATGGTTTTCGCAACGCTGCAGCAACTCGGCGACCCACGCCGGGTCACCGACGCGCTCTTCGGTCAGGCGCAGAGTACCGCCGCAAGGCAGGCCGAAACGCGCGGCCTCCTCGCGGGTCACGCCGTAGGTAATCATCTGCACTGGCGGACCATCGGTGGCAATGCGGCCGTCGTGCAGCCGCGCGATCAGGTCATCTTCGACACAGCCACCTGACACCGAACCGATCACCACGCCGTCCTCGCGCAAGGCGAGCATGGCGCCGGGCGAGCGCGGCGCGGTGCCCCAGGTCTGCACCACGCTGAACAGCACCACCCGCTGTCCGGCGCGGCGCCACTCGAGGACGCTGCGCAGAACGTTGAGATCGACGCTGTCCATTACGCTTGCGCCTTCTGCCAGCCCTGCAACTGATACCGCACCGGCAGATTGCGGATGCGCTTGCCGGTGGCGGCGAAGATCGCATTGCACAGCGCCGGGGCAATCGGCGGCACACCCGGCTCACCAACGCCACCCAACGGCACGTCACCCGGCGGCGTGACCAGATGCACCGCGACTTCCTTGGGCGCCAGCGACATGCGCGCGACCTCGTACATATGGAAGTTGTCCTGCTGGACCTTACCGTCCTTGAAGCTGATCTCACCGAGCACGGCGTTGCCCAGGCCCATGACGCATGCACCTTCGAACTGCGAACGGATGCGCTCAGGGTTGATCTGCGGCCCGCAGTCCACGGCGATGTCGGCCTTGTGCACGATCAGCGAACCGTCGTCCTTGACCTCGACTTCAATCACCGCCGCCACATAGGTGACGAAGCTGTAATGCACCGCCAGACCGAGACCACGACCCTTGGGCAGTTTGCGCCCCCAACCAGCGGCCTTGGCGGCAGTTTCCAGAACCGTGCGCATGCGTCCTGTGTCGATCGGGTAACGCTCGGGCGATTCGCCGTAGTTCCACTCTTCGCTCAAGGTGCGCGGATCGATCTGCCGGTCCGGGCCGAGCAATTTGATCTGGTACTTGAGCGGATCTTCCCCGGCCTTGTGCGCCAGTTCATCGACGAAACTCTGAATCGCGAAGCCGTGGGGAATGTTCGACACCGAGCGATACCAGCCGACCCGCGTGTGTACTTTGGCTTCGGGGTTTTCCAGGCGCACGTTGGGAATCGCATAGGCCATGTTGGTAAAGCCCATGCCCAGCTCGAACGCCGCTTCGTGGTTCATGTCCGGCGCAAACAAGGCGGTGATGCTCGGCGCCACGGTGCGATGCAGCCAGCCGGACGGCATGCCGTTCTTGTCGATGCCCGCCCTCAGATATTCCGCCGACACGGTGTGGAAATACGAATTGTGGATGTCGTCTTCGCGCGTCCACTGCACCCGTACAGCCTTGCCCGGAAACTCCTTGGCGAGAATCGCCGCTTCGACGACGAAGTCCGGTTTCGACTTGCGCCCGAAACCACCGCCCAGCAGCGTTACGTTGAAGGTGACCTTTTCGAACGGTACGCCCAGGCGCTCGGCGATGCGCTCGCGGGTGACCTGCGGTGCCTGACTCGGCGCCCAGGCTTCGCAGACGCCGTCCTTGTAACGGGCAATGGCAACCATCGGTTCCATCGGCGCCTGCGCCAGATGCGGCAGATAGTACGAGGCTTCGAGGGTGCTGGCGGCACCGCTCAAGGCTTTGTCGATATCACCGGTGTTGCGCACCACTTTGCCGGCCTTCAGCGACGCCGCTTCAAGCTCCTTGCGATAGGCAATCGAGTCATAACTGGCATTCGGGCCGTCGTCCCATTCGATCTTCAGCGCCTCGCGGCCCTTGATCGCCGCCCAAGTATTGCTGGCCACAACCGCGACGCCGCCCAGTGGCTGGAACTCTGACGGCAACGGCCGGCCTTCGATCTGCATGACTTTTAGCACGCCGGGGACTTTCAGCGCGGCGCTGTCATCGAGGCTTTTGACCTTGCCGCCATACACTGCCGGACGAGCGATAGTCGCGTAGAGCATGCCGTCGAAATGCACGTCGGCGCCGTACACTGCGCGGCCATTGACGATATCGGCACCGTCGATGGCCTTGGTGCCTTCCTTACCGATGTAGCGAAATTCCGACGGCTGCTTGAGTCGCAGGCTGTCACGCGCCGGTACTGCCAGCGCACTGGCGGCAGCGGCGAGTTCGCCGTAGCCCAGTTCACGGCCGGACGGTTTGTGAATGACCTTGTGCAGTTGCGCATGGCATTCGCCAACCGGCACTTTCCACTGCGCAGCGGCCGCCTGTTCGAGCATGGTCCGCGCGGCGGCGCCGCAACGACGCATCGGCTCGTACCAGTGACGCATGCTGCGCGAACCATCGGTGTCCTGGTTGCCGAAGCGCACTTCGTCACCCGGCGCCTGCTGCACTTTGACCTGAGCCCAATCGGCCTCAAGTTCATCGGCAACGACCATGCTCAGGCTGGTGCGCACGCCCTGGCCCATTTCCGAACGGTTGCACACCACGGTGACGCTGCCATCGGCAGCAATGCTCACGTAAACCTTGGGATCGTCTATCCAGCCATTGGGCATGCCGTCGGCACCGAACTTCTTCGGCGCGTCATCGGCCAGCGCATCCTGCCAGCCCCAGCTCGCGGCGAGGACCAGCGCACTGGTGGCACCGACGCCTTTGAGAAAACCACGGCGGCTGAGGTTGCTCAGGGCGAAATCATTCGGGACGCGGCTCATGCCTTCACCTCCTTCAGATGGGTGGAGGCCTGGCGGATCGCGGTTTTGATCCGGTTGTAAGTACCGCAGCGGCAGATGTTGCCGACCATGGCTTCTTCGATCTGCTCGTCGCTCGGGTTGGGGTTGGTTTTCAGCAGAGCGGTGGCCGACATGATCTGCCCGCCCTGGCAATAACCGCATTGAGCCACGGCGCTGTCGAGCCAGGCTTGCTGCACGACCTTGCCTACCGGGTCGGCGTGGAGATTATCGATGGTGGTGACGTTCTGGCCGATCACCGAGCCGATCGGCGTGATGCAACTGCGTGCTGGCAAGCCGTCGATATGGATGGTGCAGGCGCCGCACAGGCCCATGCCGCAACCGAATTTGGTGCCGTTGTAACCGGCGACGTCACGAATCGCCCACAACAGCGGCATGTCTTCGGTGACATCGAGGGAGTGGTCTTGACCGTTGAGTTTCAGGGTAATCATGGGCACGCCCGCATATTTTTTAGTGGTTATGGGGTCGAGCAATCTGCCGCCGGAAAATCAGCGGTGGGTTCGCGCAGATCGACTCAGGCTAATCAGGCTCTCTTGCGCCGACGGGAACGTCTGCACCGGGCCTTTGGGTGGAGCAAATGGTTGGTATCGTTAGCTCGCTAAGTTAACCCAGCATTAACAAAAAAGCCCTGCACTTTTTCATCAGTGCAGGGCTTTCGATGGCCTCAGCCAAGCGTAGCCTCAATAGCGGTTGGGCTCCATTTCCAGTTCGACATGAAACCGTTCGGCGATGTCTTTCTGGATACGTTGCGCCAGGTCGAGCAGTTGCAGGCCGGTGGCCGTGCCGTAGTTGACCAGCACCAGCGCCTGCAACTTGTGCACGCCGGCATCGCCATCGCGGAAGCCTTTCCAGCCAGCGCGTTCGATCAGCCAGCCAGCGGCCAGTTTCATCTGCCCATCCGCTTGCGGGTAAGCCACCAGATCCGGGTGCTGCGCTTTGATCTGCGTGACCACAGCGGCAGGCACCAGCGGATTCTTGAAAAAGCTGCCGGCATTGCCGAGCACCGCCGGGTCCGGCAGTTTTTCGCTGCGGATGCTGCAGATGGCGCGGCTGACGTCGCTGGGCGTCGGCTGCTCGATGCCCTGCTCGCTCAGGCGCTGACGGACCGGGCCGTATTCCAGATGCAGGTGCGCGGCGCGATCAAGCTTGAAGCGCACCCGCAGGATCAGCCAACGTCCCGGCTGCTGCTTGAACAGGCTGTCGCGGTAGCCGAAATTGCACTGCTCCAGGCTGAAATCCCGCAGCTCGCCGCTCTCGCGATCCAGTGCGGTGAGGCCGGCAAACACGTCCTTGATCTCGACACCATAGGCGCCGATGTTCTGCATCGGCGCGGCGCCGACGGTGCCGGGAATCAGGCTGAGGTTTTCCAGCCCGGCAAAACCCTGGGCCAGCGTGTGCTGCACGAACGGATGCCACGGTTCGCCCGCTTCCGCCTCGACCACCACCCGACTGCCATCGTCGCTGAGCACGCGGATGCCGCGCGTAGCCATGCGCAATACCAACGCCGGAATATCCGCCGTGAGCAGCAAGTTGCTGCCACCGCCGATCACCAGCAACGGCACGTCATGGGACGCGGCATAGGCCAGCGCTTCGCGGACATCGTCATCACTGTGGGCTTCGGCAAACAGCTGCGCGCGCACATCGACGCCGAACGTATTGAAGGCCTGCAAAGATACTTGCGGTTGCACCTGCAAACTCATAAACGGCCCTTCACTTCGATCAGCAACTGGTCGCAGGCCGCTTCGATCAGATCGAGCACCTGCTCGAAACCCTGATCGCCGTCGTAATACGGGTCCGGCACTTCATCGACCAGCCCGGCATAACGACGCAGGAACAGATCCAGCTCGGCCCTGCCGGTGGACGGCTGCAAGGCCTTGAGGTTGCGCAGATTGCTGTTATCCATGGCGAGAATCAGGTCGTAGCTGGCGAAATCGGCCCGGCTGACCTGCTGCGCGCGTTGCGTCGACAAGTCATAACCGCGCACTTTCGCCGCGGCCTGGCTGCGCTTGTCCGGCGGGTTGCCGACGTGCCAGTCACCGGTGCCGGCGGAGGCCACTTCGACCACATCGGCCAGCCCGGCTTCACGCAACTTGTGGCGCAACACGCCTTCAGCGGTGGGCGAACGGCAGATGTTGCCCAGGCACACAAACAGAACGCGCATCAGGCCCCCAGCAGGCGACGAACCCGCTCAAGGTCTTCAACGGTGTCGACACCGGTCGGCGGCGCGATCAGCGCGTCGGCAACATGGATACGCACGCCGTGCCACAAGGCACGCAGTTGCTCAAGAGATTCGGTATTTTCCAGCCAGCACGGCCCCCAGCTCACGAAGTCGTGGAGGAACCCGGCGCGATAGGCATAAATACCGATGTGGCGGCGATAGGGCACGCCTTCAGGCAGCTGCTCGCGGCTCTTGGCAAATGCATCGCGAGCCCACGGCAAGGTTGCACGACTGAACGTCAGGGCCAGACCGTTGATATCGCTGGAAACCTTCACAACGTTGGGGTTGAACAGGGTTTCCACGTCTTCGATCGGCTCGGCCAGCGTGGCCATGCGCGCTTCGGTGTGGGCAGCAAGGTTGGCGGCGACCTGGTCGATCACGCTTGGCGGAATCAGCGGCTCATCGCCCTGGACGTTGACCACAATCGCATCAGGCGCAAGACCGAGTTTCGCTGCGACCTCGGCCAGACGATCAGTGCCGGAGTTGTGATCTTCACGGGTCAGCACCACTTCGGCGCCAAAGCTTTTGCATGCCTCGACGATGCGTGCATCGTCAGTTGCAACAACGACGCGGGTCGCGCTGCTTTTGCTCGCCTGTTCCCAGACATGCTGGATCATTGGTTTGCCGGCGATATCCAGCAACGGCTTGCCCGGCAGACGGGTCGAGGCGAACCGCGACGGGATGACAACGGTGAAGGCTGTGGTCATTTATCCAGACGCTCGTCGGTGGTCAGGGTGCGCGCTTCGCTTTCCAGCATCACCGGGATGCCGTCGCGGATCGGATAGGCCAGGCCGGCGCCCTTGCTGATCAGTTCGGTCTTGTCGGCGCTGAGCTTGAGCGGGCCTTTGCACACGGGGCAAGCGAGGATGTCGAGCAGTTTGGTGTCCATGAACATTCCCAGAAATAAAAGAGTTAAGGCAGCAGACGATCCGGCAACAGGCGCATCAGCTGAGTGTCGAACCAGGCCACGAAGGCCGGCGACGGCACGGCATCGACCGCCAGATACCACCAGTCGGCAGCAGCAAAGGCACGGCACTTCACCGCGTCCTTTTCGGTCATCACCAACGGCAATGACGGGATGAAATTCAACGCCTGCACGCTGTACTCGGCGTGGTCGGCAAATGCATGGGCGATCGGCCGCCAGTCTAGCGCTTCGAGGGTATTGAAGAAACGTTGCGGGTTGCCGATCCCGGCCACCGCATGCAGCGCTTGCCCGGGCGGAAAATGCTCGAGCGACTGACGTTCGCCGCTGCGCAGGTTGACCAGCGCGGTGGGTTGCAGGCGAAAGGCGAAACCATCGTCGCGATCATCAAGGGCACCGTTGAACAGCACGCCATCGACGCTTTGCAGGCGCTCGACCGGCTCCCGCAACGGCCCGGCCGGCAGACAGCGCTGGTTGCCCAGGCCCCGTGCGGCATCGATCAGCACCAGTTCCAGATCCCGCGCGAGGCGATAATGCTGCATGCCGTCGTCAGACAGAATCAGGTCCAGTGGCTCACTGGCGATCAAGGCTTTGACGGCGGCGCTGCGATCAGGGTCGATCATCAGCGGCACGCCGGTGCGCTGGACAATCAGCAGCGGCTCGTCACCGGCAATCTCGGCACTGTGCTCGGCCTCAACCCGCCACGGCAGTTGCGGCGGTTTGGCGCCGTAACCGCGACTGACCACGCCGACGCGCAGTCCACGGCGTCGGCAATGTTCGATCAGCCAGAGAATCATCGGCGTCTTGCCGGTACCGCCAACGGTGATATTGCCGACCACGATCAACGGAACCGGCGATTGGTAGATTTCACCTTCGCCGTCGAGAAAGCGCTGACGCTTGTTGATCACCACGCGGCGATACAGCATTTCCAGTGGCCGCAGCAGCGTCAGGGCCGGATGCCCCTGATACCACGCGGCGAGCAGGCGATCGGACAGGCTCATCAGGATTTCGGCGCCGCCTCGACCGTGGTCATGCGCAGATGGCTGAAACCGAGCTTGCCGGCCGCGTCCATGGCGGTGATCACCGATTGATGCTGGGCCTTGCCATCGGCACTGATCGACAGCGGCATATTGGTGTCGCCGTTGGATTCTTTCTGCATGGCTTCCATCAGCGTCGCCAGATCATTCTTCGGCAGAATCTTGTTGTTCACCGAGAACACGCCTTCGGCACTGATCGCGACGTCCAGCTGTTTGACCTGCTGATCTTCGGCAGGCGAACCGCTGACCGCTTCCGGCAGATCCACGCGCAACTGGGTTTCCCGAGTGAAAGTGGTAGTCACCACGAAAAACAGCAGCAGGATAAACACCACGTCGATCAGCGACGCGAGGTTGATGTCCACGGTTTCCCGGGGCTTGCGACGGAATTTCACGCTTTGCCCTCGGCCAGATCGACATCACGGTCGCCCTGCACTACTTCCACCAGTTTGATCGCTTCCTGCTCCATACCAACCACCAGCTCGTCGATGCGGCGCTGCAAAAACCGGTGGAAGAACACCGCTGGAATCCCGACCATCAGGCCCGCTGCGGTCGTGATCAGCGCTTTGGAAATACCGCCGGCCAGTACCGAAGCATTGGTAGTCATGCCGGAGCCGGTGAAGGCACTGAAAATGTCGATCATGCCCAACACGGTGCCGAGCAGGCCGAGCAGCGGCGCCATGGCGGCGATGGTGCCGAGTGCGTTGATGTAGCGTTCGAGTTCATGAATGACCCGCGCGGCGGCCTCTTCGATGCACTCTTTCATGATCTCGCGACCATGCTTGGAATTGGCCAGGCCTGCGGCGAGAATTTCCCCCAGCGGCGAATTGGCGCGCAATTC
>NZ_WBRZ01000218.1:0-9087 GCF_008923895.1 Pseudomonas sp. GXM4 | reverse complement strand
CAGGCTCGCTCCCACATTCGTTTATGGCATGCCTGTACTGGCTTGTATGGACATGTCTACCCGCGACAGCCGGGCGTTCTATCCGTCAGGCATCTCACCTCTCGTGTTTCTGTTTGCCTCCTGCGTGCCTATAATGGCTGCCTTTTTCGCCCAATGATTTTGCGGAGCTGGTGATGGCCGAACGTAAGGCGTCTGTCGAGCGCGACACTCTGGAAACCCAGATCAAAGCCTCGATCAACCTTGATGGCACCGGAAAGGCCCGATTCGATATCGGTGTACCTTTTCTTGAGCACATGCTGGACCAGATCGCCCGTCACGGGTTGATCGACCTGGATATCGAATGCAAGGGCGATCTGCATATCGACGACCACCATACGGTGGAAGACGTCGGTATCACCCTCGGCCAGGCGTTCGCCAAAGCCATCGGCGACAAAAAAGGCATCCGTCGCTACGGCCATGCCTACGTGCCGCTCGATGAAGCGCTGTCGCGCGTGGTGATCGATTTCTCCGGTCGCCCGGGCCTGCAGATGCACGTGCCGTACACCCGCGCTACCGTCGGCGGTTTCGACGTTGACCTGTTCCAGGAGTTTTTCCAGGGCTTCGTCAACCACGCGCTGGTCAGCGTGCACATCGACAATCTGCGCGGCACCAACACCCACCACCAGATCGAAACCGTGTTCAAGGCTTTCGGCCGCGCGCTGCGCATGGCCGTCGAGCTGGACGAGCGCATGGCCGGGCAAATGCCATCGACCAAAGGCGTTCTGTAATGCAGACGGTTGCAGTTATCGACTACGGCATGGGTAACCTGCACTCGGTGGCCAAGGCCCTGGAGCACGTCGGCGCTGGCAAGGTGCTGATCACCAGCGATGCGAACGTGATTCGCGAAGCCGACCGCGTGGTATTCCCGGGCGTTGGCGCGATTCGCGATTGCATGGCGGAGATCCGTCGCCTCGGCTTCGACTCGCTGGTCCGTGAGGTCAGCCAGGATCGGCCGTTCCTCGGCATCTGTGTCGGCATGCAAGCCCTGCTCGATACCAGCGAAGAGAACGCCGGCGTCGACTGCATCGGCCTGTTTCCGGGCGCGGTGAAATTCTTCGGCAAGGATCTGCACGAAGACGGCGAGCACCTGAAGGTCCCGCACATGGGCTGGAACGAGGTGAAGCAGAACATCAGTCACCCGCTGTGGCATGACATCCCGGATCTGGCACGTTTCTACTTCGTGCACAGCTACTATATCGCCGCCGCCAATGCGCGGCAGGTGGTGGGCAGCGGTCATTACGGTGTCGATTTTGCCGCAGCGCTGGCCGATGGCTCGCGTTTCGCCGTGCAGTTCCACCCGGAGAAAAGCCATACCCACGGCCTGCAACTGCTGCAGAACTTCGCTGCGTGGGACGGTCGCTGGTAAATGGCTGTCAAGAAATCCAGACCGCCGATTCTGACCCTCACTCCCGAGCAGGAGAGCGAGGCCAATCGCAAGATTCAGCGGTTCATGGAAGACCGTTTCGAACTGGACCTGGGTTCGTTCGAGGCGGCGGAAATTCTTGAGCTGTTTACCCGCGAGATTGCTCCGCACTATTACAACAGGGCGATTTTCGATGTGCAGACCCACCTCAAGGAACGGTTTGAAAGCATCGAAAGCGACCTGTGGGCGCTCGAAAAAAGCAGCTGAAAGCTACAAGCTTCAAGCTGCAAGAGTGAAACGAACACACGCATGCTTGCAGCTTATGGCTTGCAGCTTGCCGCTCTTTTGACGAAGGAAAAAGCATGCTGATTATTCCCGCTATCGATCTCAAAGACGGTGCCTGCGTACGTCTGCGCCAGGGCCGCATGGAAGATTCCACGGTGTTCTCCGATGACCCGGTGAGCATGGCTGCCAAGTGGGTGGAGGGCGGTTGCCGCCGTCTGCATCTGGTCGACCTCAACGGCGCGTTCGAAGGCCAGCCGGTCAACGGCGAAGTGGTCACCGCGATCGCCAAGCGCTACCCGACCCTGCCGATCCAGATCGGTGGCGGCATCCGTTCGCTGGAAACCATTGAGCATTACGTCAAGGCCGGCGTCAGCTACGTGATCATCGGCACCAAAGCCGTAAAAGATCCGGCGTTCGTTGCTGAAGCCTGCCGTGCGTTTCCGGGCAAGATCATTGTCGGTCTGGATGCCAAAGACGGTTTCGTCGCCACCGACGGCTGGGCTGAGATCAGCACCGTGCAGGTCATTGACCTGGCCAAGCAGTTCGAAGCCGACGGCGTGTCCTCGATCGTTTATACCGACATCGCCAAAGACGGCATGATGCAGGGCTGCAACGTACCATTCACCGCTGCGCTGGCCGCTGCCACCAGGATTCCGGTGATCGCTTCCGGCGGCATCCATAACCTGGGTGACATCAAGTCGCTGCTCGACGCCAAGGCACCGGGCATCATCGGCGCGATTACCGGCCGGGCGATCTACGAAGGCACTCTCGACGTCGCCGAAGCGCAAGCTTTCTGCGATTCGTACCAAGGCTGAGGACTGACAATGGCGCTGGCCAAACGCATCATCCCTTGCCTGGACGTGGACAACGGCCGGGTCGTCAAAGGTGTGAAGTTCGAGAACATCCGCGACGCCGGTGACCCGGTGGAAATCGCCCGTCGCTACGACGAGCAGGGCGCCGACGAGATTACCTTTCTCGACATCACCGCCAGCGTCGATGGTCGTGACACTACGCTGCATACCGTCGAGCGCATGGCCAGCCAGGTGTTCATTCCGCTGACCGTCGGCGGTGGCGTGCGTACCGTGCAGGACATCCGCAACCTGCTCAATGCCGGCGCGGACAAGGTGTCGATCAACACTGCTGCCGTGTTCAACCCGGAATTCGTAGGCGAAGCCGCGCAGCATTTCGGCTCGCAGTGCATCGTCGTCGCCATCGACGCCAAGAAAGTCTCCGGCCCCGGCGAAACCCCGCGCTGGGAAATCTTCACCCACGGCGGGCGCAAGCCAACCGGCCTCGACGCGGTCGAGTGGGCGAAGAAAATGGAAGGCCTCGGTGCTGGCGAAATCCTCCTGACCAGCATGGATCAGGACGGCATGAAAAACGGCTTCGACCTCGGCGTGACCCGCGCCATCAGCGACGCGCTGGGCATTCCGGTGATCGCTTCCGGTGGCGTCGGCAATTTGCAGCATCTGGCCGACGGCATTCTCGAAGGCCATGCCAGTGCGGTGCTGGCGGCAAGTATTTTCCACTTCGGCGAATACACCGTGCAGGAAGCCAAGGCCTACATGTCGCATCGCGGCATCGTCATGCGCTAAAGCGTACAGGCCAGTGGACAGCATGGCGCGCCCAAGGCACTCTTGGGCACGCCATGGATTCCGGTAGCCCGACATGATCAAACGCCTGCTTGTTGTTCTCACCAGCGCCTCGTTGTTGTTCATCAGCAATGCCCGGGCCGAAACCAGTCCCGACACCGATCTGGTGCTGCTCACCGAGAACTTCCCGCCGTACAACATGGCGAAGAACGGCAAGAACTTCGCCCAGGGCGACAACATCAACGGTATTGCCACGGACATCGTTCGCGAGATGTTCCAGCGCGCCGGCCTCACTTACAGCCTGACCCTGCGTTTCCCCTGGGAACGTGTCTACAAGCTCGCCCTGGAAAATCCCGGTTACGGGGCCTTCGTCATGGCGCGCCTGCCCGATCGCGAAAGACTGTTCAAATGGGTCGGCCCGATCGGCCCGGACGACTGGATCCTGCTGGCCAAGGCTGACAGCAAGATCACCCTCGAGACCCTCAACGACGCGCGCAAATACAAGATCGGCGCCTACAAGGGTGACGCGATTGCCGAGACACTCACCAAGCAAGGCCTCAAACCAGTGGTGGTGCTGCGCGATCAGGACAACGCTAAAAAGCTGCTCAATGGCCAGATCGATCTGTGGGCCACGGGTGATCCTGCCGGCCGTTATCTGGCACGGCAGGATGGCGTGACCGGTCTGAAGACCGTGCTGCGCTTCAACAGCGCCGAGTTGTACCTGGCGCTGAACAAGGATGTTTCCGATGAGGTCGTCGCCAGGTTGCAGACCGCGCTGGATCAGTTGCGCAAGGAAGGCGTGGTCGATGAAATCATGGCGCGCTATCTGTAACGGCTGACTCCTCGGGCTCTGGCAGGGAGGTGCTGATTTCGCCCTCGGTCGCAGGCGCAAGCACAGTCTGATCTTCGACCGCCTCTGGCTCCGAAGCGACGATGATTGCAGGCTCGGTGGGTGCGTACTGGCTGATGTGCAGGCTATTGCCATCGGTGTAGCTGAAACCTTCCGTCACTGACGTACCGTCTGCGCGCACCAGGCTGTATTCGCTCTGCGCCAGATAAGCCGCCACGGAGCGGTTTTTGTCCACCACCGCAATCACTTCGATGGTCGCTGTATTGAGCCATTCATTCGAATGCAGTTCGCATTGGGTGAAATCGTGGCCCAGCCGTGCGGAAAACATCAGCGCGCCGTGCTGACGGGTTTGCCATTGGGCGCCGAATTCGATGGATGTGGTCTGGGTGAAAGTACGCAAGCCGCCAGTACGCTGGGCACGAGGCGCGTTCCATCTGAATATCTGGCTGTCGTTGCCACTGTTGCGTGCGTGACCGACGAGGATGTAGCGATCCTTGCGTTCAAGCAGATAGAAGGGCGAGTGACGCCATTGCTCAGCGGCGGTGTAACGCGGATCGTTGACCGTGAACCAGGGGAGGCTGGCGGTGTAAGTCGCATCGTCCGTTGCCTCTACAGGTGTTGGCGTCTCGCCGCACAGCACCGGTGGCGATGGGCGTGTAGACATCTGCAGGCCGATCTGCAAGCGCAAGCAGTAGACCGGGAAACTGGCCGGTCGGGTGTAGTCACTCAGGCTGAAAAAACTGCCCGATGCCAAATAGACTTCGCCCGGCAAAGCGGCTGGAGGAACGGCGCTCCAGGTGCTGACGCGCTGTCGGGCCTTGCTGCCCTTGTCGTCCCAGAGCAGATCGGTGGTATTCGACGCGATCACCAGGTCTTCGCGAACGCAGCGCACCGCGTTGAGCGACGGTTTTTCATGATCGTTCGAGCACACCGACCCCAGCGCTACGTAGCCTGCGGGAGCTAGCGGTCGCCAGATCGACAGATCTCTTTTCGAGCCTGATCCGGAGTCCTTCCAGACCAGCTCGTAATCATCGGGACGTCGCAGTGCCCTGCCTTTGGTGGGGTCAGTGCTGGCAATGTCTGCCTCACAAACAACCGCGACCACGCGTTCACCGTTGATGTTGCCAACGCCTCTGGTGACGAAGTCGCCCAAGGGGAAATAACCGGGCAGCGCGTCGGGAGCCGGGGTCGGGCGCCAGAACGACGCGGGTCTGGCCGACAAACCGGTGGTATCCCAGATGCGCAGAAATTCTGTTGTGAAGTTGATCAGCAGGTTATCGATGCGGATCGGTTCAGTCCGCCCAACGGGCGGGACAATCGGGGCATTGCTTGTCATGGGCACTCCTGATAGTTGAAAGCGACTCAAAGGAGCCGCGACCTGTTGCAGGTCTCACTATCCGGAAGGGGGAGGGTCGTTCGGTGGTAACTATGTATTGCAACGTGATCGGGTTTTACCGGTAAACGCCGTCCTTGCCATGCCCGGCCATGGCGCGGTTGCTGCGCACACTGATCATCTGCCTGATATCGATCCAGTCGATGCCTTGCGCTTTGAGTCTGGGTAATTCGCGCTCCAGCACCGCCAGGGTCTGCGGATACGGATGGCCGATCATCACCGCTGAGCCCTGTTTGTGCGCCAGGGTGATCGCGGTCTGCAACTGATTGGCAATGGCCGCTTCGGTGCGCTCATCATCGAGAAACACGTCTCTGGAAACGCTGGCCAGATCGATTTTCTGCGCCTGCTGCGCAGCGACCGTTTGAGCGCTGGTGCGGCTGTCGACGAAGAACTTGTGCCGACGCTGCAATTCGCCCATCAACCACGCCATGGCCGCAGGCTGCGCGGTCATGCGGCTGCCCATGTGATTGTTGATGCCGGCGGTGAACGGGACTTTTTCAAACGCGGCATTCAGGCGTTTCTGCAGCTCTTCGATGGGCAGCTCGGGGTGCCAGGCATACGGCCCGGTGGCCGGATCCATGGGCATGTGCAGGATGACGATCTTGCCGGCGCGATGGGCTTCGCGGGCAAATTCGGTGGCGTGGGGGGTGTCGGGCATGATCGCCGCCGTGACCGGGCCGGGCAGGGCGAGCACGCGACGATCCCGGGGCAGGTTCTGCCCCAGGTCATCGATGATCAATGTCAGGTAGGCTTTGTGCGGCGAGGAGCTGGCGGGCTCTGCTTGGGCAAAACCCGCCAGACAGCACAACAGGACGCAGAGTGCGCGGAGCAACATCCTCAGCGGCCGGAGGTGATGCTCAGGCCTTTGAGCAGGCTCAGGGCCTGGGCCAGCTGGTAATCGTCATCCTGCGGCATCGCTTTGGCCTTGCCGCCGGAACCGCTCGGTTTGTCGGCGCCACCGTTGCCGTTGCCCAAATGACCTTGCAGATCGGCTTCCTTGAAGTATTCGCTGTCGGCTTCGTTGGTGATCTTCGCGCGGCGCACTTCGATGTCCGGCACGATGCCCTGAGCCTGGATCGAGCGGCCGTTCGGCGTGAAGTACAGCGCGGTGGTGATCTTCAGCGCGCGGTCGTTGTTCAGCGGCAGCACGGTCTGCACCGAACCCTTGCCGAAACTGGTGGTGCCCATGACCACGGCACGCTTCTGGTCCTGCAGGGCGCCGGCGACGATTTCCGAAGCTGAGGCACTGCCACCGTTGATCAGCACGACCATCGGCACCGCTTCGCTTTCGTCCTTGCCGGTGGCGGAGAAGCGCAATTCGGAGTTGGCAATGCGGCCCTTGGTGTAGACGATCAGGCCTTTGGTGATGAAGTGGTCGACCACTTCCACTGCCGATTGCAGTACGCCGCCCGGGTTGTTGCGCAGGTCGAGAATGATGCCGTTGAGCTTCTTGCCGTTGTCCTTGCGCAGTTTGGCCAGAGCCTTGGAGACTTCTTCGCCGGTCTTGACCTGGAACTGGGTGATGCGGATGTAGCCGTAGCCCGATTCCAGCAGTTGCGCCTTGACGCTTTTCACCTGAATCACTGCACGGGCCAGGGTCACATCGAACGGCGTGCCGCCATCGCGAACCAGGGTCAGGGTGATTTTCTGGCCGATCTTGCCGCGCATCTTGTCGACGGCTTCGGTCATGGTCTGGCCGCGGGTTGGCTGGCCGTTGATCTTGACGATGAAGTCGCCAGCCTGAATGCCGGCCTTCGACGCCGGGGTGTCGTCGATCGGCGAGACAACCTTGATGAAGCCGTCTTCGGCGCCGACTTCGATGCCCAGGCCGCCGAATTCACCGCTGGTGCTTTCCTGCAATTCGGTGAAGTCTTCCGGGCCAAGGTAGGCCGAATGCGGATCGAGGTTGCTGAGCATGCCCTTGATCGCGTTTTCCAGCAGGGTCTTGTCGTCCACAGGTTCGACGTACGCGGCTTTGATCCGGTCCATGACCTCGGCGAAGGTGCGCAGCTCTTCCAGCGGCAACGGCGCCTTGGCGGTCGCGGCAGTGCCTGCCGGAGCGACGGTCGGGGCCGGTTGCGCGGCGAACGCCAGAGGCGCGCCGATCACCAGTGCGATCGTCAGGGCCAGCGAGGTAAGGCGGGACAAATGCAGCATGTCGAACGAACTCCTGAATTAGATGGTGCGCTTATCCTTGCGCACGACACCATTGCGCCGGATCACTCGGGTGACCCTGCTGACGAATTGCGAAATACAGCGCTGGCGTGTCCTGACCGCCACTGTTACCGACAGTGGAAATCGACTCGCCAGCCTTGACCACATCACCCGCCGACTTGAGCAGCGTCTGGTTGTGGCCGTAAAGACTCAGAAAACCGTTGCCGTGATCGAGAATCACCAGCAAACCGGCACCGCGCAGCCAATCGGCAAACACCACGCGCCCACCGTGTACGGCGTGCACCTGGCTGCCGGCGGAAGCGCTGATCATCACGCCATCCCACTTGGTGCGGGCGTCGTCGCCACGGCTTTCACCGAAGCGTGCGAGTAATCGACCATCAACCGGCCACGGAAGTTTTCCCCGGGTTGCAGCAAAAGGCCCACCAAAGGTTTCGCCGCTGCTCGATACCAGCGCGCCGGGGCTTGATCTGGCGGGTTTTCGTGGGGCGTCGCTGTTATCAGCCTGCGCCTCACGCAAACGCTTTTTTTCCGCTTCCTGCTGGGCGATCAGCGCTTTCTGCCGCGCTTCTTCTGCCTCACGAGCCTGACGGGCCAGGGTTTCTTCAATGGTTTTAAGGACTTTAGACAGGTCTGCCTGATCCTGCTCGCGGGCGGCAAGTTTCTGGTCGCGGGCCTTGACGTCGTCATTGAGTTTGGCAAGGACCTGCTGGCGTTCCTTGCGGACTTTCTCGAGTGCTTCGCGCTGCGTGTCGAGGTCGCTTTTCTGCACCAGCAACTGCGCTTGCTGCAGGCCGATGTCTTTTTCGACATTGGCCAGCTGGCGCAGGGTTTCGTTGAAGTTCTTCAACTGCTCCAGGCGTGCCTGGCTCAGGTAGTCGTAATAGGTGAGGGTGCGGGCGAACTTCTCGGGGTTCTGCTGATTGAGCAGCAGCTTGAGGTATTCCTGGCGGCCGTTCTGATACGCCGCTCGGGCCTGAATGGCGATCAGTCGCTGCTGTTCAGTGCGCGCGCTCTGGAGTTTTTTTTTCTCTGCATCGAGCCGCTGTAGCTCGGATTCGCTTTTCTGCAGTTCTTTCTGCAGCGCGTCGACCTGCTTCTGCAGCTTGCCCATCTCGGTTTCAGTGCCCTTGAGCTCTTTTTGCACGCCGGACTTTTCTTCCTGCAGCTTGCCCAGGAGTTTTTTCAGCTCGGCGATATCCTGACGCGTGGCGTCCAACTGCTGTTGGGTTTGCGCGCGCTCGTCGGCGAAGGCCGGCTGGAGCAGACAGGTCAGAGCAAGGGCGATCAGGACGCGAAGCATAGGGGCGGGCGGCACCAGGGTAAGGGACGGCCTAGTATGCCCGCCCGAGGCTGCAAAAAAAACGCCCAATTGGGGCTGTGTGATAACTGG
>NZ_WBRZ01000217.1:0-9131 GCF_008923895.1 Pseudomonas sp. GXM4 | reverse complement strand
CGGACTGGCCCTGCGCACCCTGCGTGATCTGGTCAATCCGAAGATCGAGAAGATCCGCATCGACTCGCGGGAAACCTTTCAGAAAACCACACAGTTCGTCGCCGAACTGATGCCGGAAATCGCCGATCGTCTGGAACACTATCCGGGCGAACGGCCGATCTTCGACCTGTATGGTGTTGAAGACGAAATTCAGCGCGCGCTGGAGCGTAAGGTGCCGCTGAAGTCCGGTGGTTATCTGGTGATCGATCCGGCTGAAGCCATGACCACCATTGACGTCAACACCGGGGCGTTCGTCGGTCACCGCAATCTCGAAGAAACCATTTTCAAGACCAACCTCGAAGCGGCCACGGCGATTGCCCGGCAGATGCGCCTGCGCAATCTCGGCGGGATCATCATCATCGACTTCATCGACATGGAAGATGAAGAGCACCAGCGTCAGGTCCTGCGCACTTTGGAGAAACAGCTGGAGCGCGATCACGCCAAGACCAACATCATCGGCATCACCGAGTTGGGCCTGGTGCAGATGACCCGCAAGCGCACCCGCGAAAGCCTTGAGCAGGTGCTGTGCGAACCGTGCAGCAGTTGCCAGGGACGCGGCAAACTGAAGACCGCCGAAACCATCTGTTACGAGATCTTCCGCGAGATTCTGCGCGAGGCCCGGGCTTACCAGGCCGAGGGTTATCGGGTGCTGGCCAACCAGAAAGTAGTCGATCGTCTGCTCGATGAAGAGTCCGGTAACGTCGCCGAGCTTGAAGGCTTTATCGGCCGCACCATACGCTTCCAGGTGGAAACCATGTATTCCCAGGAACAATATGACGTGGTGCTGCTCTGAAGCCCTGCCTCACCACTCATTCAACGCGGCTGGCCTCAGCTTTTCGCAGTATTTTTGCCATGGGAGCCAACTGACATGGAGCGTCTGACACGCATTTTGGCCGCACTCACCCGCTGGGGGCTGGGCCTGTGCGCGTTGGTTCTGGTGTTGATGGCGTTGTACGTCAGCCTCGGCCGCGAGCTGACCCCTCTGGTGGCGGAATACCGCGCCGACATCGAAGACAAGGCCAGCGCCGCCCTCGGCATGCCTTTGCAAATCGGTGAGCTGGAAGGCAACTGGAGCGGTTTCGCGCCGATCCTGCTGGCCCATGACGTGATGGTCGGCGACGGCGCCAACGCTCTGCGCCTCGACCGCGTGCGGGTGGTGCCGGATATGTGGGGCAGCGTGCTCGCCCGCGAAGTGCGCCTCGCGCATATCGAACTCAACGGTTTGAAGATCAGCCTCAAGGAAGCCGAAGACGGCACTTGGGCGCTGGAAGGCCTTCCGGTGCAGAAGGATCAACCGTTCGATCCGGCACAATTGTTCCAGCGCTCGCAGATGATCAGGCAATTGTCGGTGCTCGACAGCCAGGTGACCCTGCAACCGCTCGACCACCCGCCCATGACGCTCACCTATGTCGGTCTGAATCTGCGCACCGGCGCCAGCCGCCAGCGTCTCGACGCGCGTCTGACCTTGCCCGATGGCCAGCCTGTCGCGCTGAGCCTGCGCAGCCAGCTGCGTCCCGATCAATGGCAGAACAGCGCCATCGAGGGCTATGCCAGCCTGCCGCAGAGCGACTGGTCGAAGTGGCTGCCCGAGCGCCTGACCCAGCAATGGAATTTTTCCGAGATCAAGGCCGGCGGCGAACTCTGGGTCGATTGGGCCGAAGGCGCATTGCAAAGCGCCGCGTTGCGCCTGAATGCGCCGCAAGTGACCGGTGCCTACGCCGAGCGCAAGCCGATCCAGATCAACAATCTGGCGCTCAACGCCTATTACCGCAACACCGCAGAGGGCGCGAAGGTCACTCTTGATTCACTGGCGATGAGCTTCGGCGACACCCGTTGGGAATCCCATGTGCAGGTGCAGCAGACTCGCGCCAGCGCCAACGCTGAAGAGCTCTGGCATTTGCAGGCCGATCGCCTCGATCTGACCCCGATCACGCCGCTGCTCAATGCGCTGGGGCCGTTGCCGCAAAGCTTCGCCACAGTGGTCGAGCGTTTGAAGGTAACCGGCGGCCTGCGTAACGTGTTGCTGGACTTCCGCCCGACCGCCACCGATGGCAACAAATTCGGCTTTGCCGCCAACCTCGATAATGTCGGTTTCGATGCCTACCACGGCGCTCCGGCGGCGCGAAATGTCAGCGGCAGCCTCAGCGGCAATCTGGACGGCGGTGAGTTGCGCCTCGACAGCAAGGACTTCGTCCTGCACCTCGATCCGATTTTCGCCAAGCCATGGCAATACCTGCAGGCCAATGCGCGGCTGACCTGGAAGCTCGACAAGGACGGCTTCACCCTGATTGCGCCGTACCTGAAGGTGCTGGGCGAGGAGGGCAAGATTGCCGGCGACTTCCTTATCCGCCTGCACTTCGACCATAGCCAGGAAGACTACATGGACCTGCGCGTCGGCCTCGTCGATGGTGACGGTCGCTACACCGCGAAATACCTGCCGGCGGTGTTGAGCCCGGCGCTCGATGAATGGCTGCGCACGGCGATCCTCAAAGGCGCGGTGGATGAGGGTTTCTTCCAGTATCAGGGCTCGCTGAGCAAGAATGCCGGCGAGGCTGATCGCAGCATCAGTTTGTTCTTCAAAGTGCACGACGCCGAACTGGCCTTTCAGCCGGGCTGGCCGCACGTGAGCAAGGTCAGCGGTGACGTGTTCATCGAGGACAGCGGCGTGCGCATCTGGGCTAGCAAGGGCCAGTTGCTCGATACCCAAGTCAGCGATGTCTTCGTGAATATTCCTCACGTACCGGCCGGGCAGAACTCGCATTTGTTTCTTGATGGCGCATTTGCCGGTGGCCTGGGCGATGGCTTGAAGATTCTCCAGGACGCGCCGATCGGCACTGGCGAGACCTTTGCCGGTTGGGAGGGCGCCGGTGATCTGAATGGCAAGCTCAAACTGGACATTCCGCTGGCCAAGGGCGAGCAACCGAAAATCCTCGTCGATTTCAAAACTGCCAACGCGCGGCTGAAACTGGCCGAACCGAAACTGGAACTGAGCCAGCTCAAGGGCGATTTCCGCTTCGACAGCAATAAAGGCCTCAGCGGCCAGAACATCTCTGCACGGGCCTTCGATAAACCGGTCACTGCGCAGATCTTCGCTGATGGCAGCCCCAACCAGATCAAGACGCGCGTGGCCGCATCCGGACAGGTCGAAGTGAAAAAGCTCACTGACTGGCTGGGCGTGACCCAGCCATTGCCGGTGTCCGGGACGATTCCTTATCAGTTGCAGCTGAATCTTTCAGGGGCCGACAGCCAGTTGCTGGTCAGCTCCAGCCTCAAAGGCGTGGCGGTGGATCTGCCAGCGCCGTTCGGCATGGCCGCCGATGTCGGACGTGACACGGTATTCCGCATGACCTTGCAAGGGCAGGAGCGGCGGTACTGGGTCAATTACGATCAACTGGCCAATTTCACTTTTGCTGCGCCGCCGAGCAATTTCGCCGATGGCCGTGGCGAACTGTTTCTCGGTGCTGGCGAAGCGGTGTTGCCGGGCGCCAAGGGCCTGCGCATACGCGGGGTGCTGTCGGAACTGGACGTCGCGCCGTGGCAGGATCTGGCCAGCAAGTACGCTGGCGGGGATCCGGGCGGCAGCGCCAAACAACTGCTGAGCAGTGCTGACATCAAGGTCGGCAAATTGACCGCGTTCGGCACCACGCTGGATCAGGCTTCGGTGCAGATCAATCGCAAGCCAGGCGCGTGGAACCTGGCGCTCGACAGCCAACAGGCCAAGGGCAGCGCCAGCCTGCCGGACGCCAAGGGCGTACCGATTGCGGTGAATCTGCAATACGTGAAACTGCCGGCGCCGGACCCGGCGGTGCAGGCTGACGAGAATGCGCCGGATCCATTGGCGTCGGTCGACCCGACGAAAATCCCGGCGCTGGATATCACCCTCAATCAGTTGTTCCTCGGCCCCGATCTGGTCGGTGGCTGGTCGCTGAAAGTGCGGCCGACCGCCAAGGGCATCGCCCTGAATAACCTCGATATGGGGCTCAAGGGCATCCTCCTGCAAGGCAACGGCGGCTGGGAAGGCGCGCCGGGGGCGACCAGCAGTTGGTACAAGGGCCGCATTGGCGGCAAGAATCTGGCCGACGTGCTCAAAGGCTGGGGCTTCGCGCCTAGCGTGACCAGCGAAGAATTCCATATGGACGTCGATGGACGTTGGCCGGGCTCGCCGGCGTGGCTGGCGACCAAGCGCTTCTCCGGCACCCTCGACGCCTCGCTGAACAAGGGCCAGTTCGTTGAAGTGGAAGGTGGTGCTCAGGCGCTGCGGGTTTTCGGCCTGCTCAACTTCAACTCGATCGGCCGGCGTCTGCGTCTGGACTTCTCCGACCTGTTCGGCAAAGGCTTGAGCTACGACCGGGTCAAAGGTTTGCTGGTGGCGAACAACGGTGTCTACGTGACACGTGAGCCGATTCGCCTGACCGGGCCTTCGAGCAACCTGGAATTGGACGGCACGCTGGATCTGGTCGGTGACAAGGTCGATGCGAAATTGCTGGTGACCTTGCCGGTGACCAACAACCTGCCGATCGCCGCGCTGCTCGTCGGCGCACCGGCGGTCGGCGGCGCGCTGTTCCTCATCGACAAGCTGATCGGCGACCGCGTCGCGCGCTTCGCCAGCGTCAAGTACACCGTCAAAGGCCCATGGAAAGAGCCGAAAATCACCTTCGACAAGCCTTTTTGAACGGCCCGGCCTTGAAGCGATGGAGTAGCATGGCCAAATACCTCTTTGGGAGTTCGCCATGTCTTTAGCGGTGATTCAAATGGTCAGCCAGAGTGACGTGCCGGCCAATCTGGCCCAAGCCCGACGCCTGCTTGAACAGGCCGCCGCCGGCGGAGCGAAGCTCGCGGTGCTGCCGGAGAACTTCGCCGCCATGGGCCGTCGCGACGTCGCCGATATCGGCCGCGCCGAGGCCTTGGGCGAAGGGCCGATCCTGCCCTGGTTGAAACAGACCGCCCGCGACCTCACCTTATGGATAGTCGCCGGTACATTGCCGTTGCCACCGTTGGGTCAACCCACGGCCAAAGCCAATGCCTGCTCGTTGTTGATCAATGAATACGGCGAGATCGTCGCGCGCTATGACAAGCTGCATCTGTTCGATGTCGATGTCGCCGACAATCGCGGCCGGTACCGTGAATCCGATGACTATGCTTATGGCGGTAATGTAGTGGTGGCGGATACGCCGGTGGGGCGAGTCGGTCTGAGCGTGTGTTACGACTTGCGTTTCCCGGAGCTGTACAGTGAATTGCGTGCCGCCGGTGCCGAATTGATTACCGCACCGTCGGCCTTTACGGCCGTAACCGGCGCCGCGCATTGGGATGTACTGATCCGCGCGCGGGCCATCGAAACACAGTGTTATATCCTCGCGGCCGCACAGGGCGGCAGTCATCCGGGGCCACGCGAGACCTTCGGGCATGCGGCGATTGTCGACCCGTGGGGGCGTGTGCTGGCCCAGCAGGATCAAGGCGAGGCGGTGTTGCTGGCCGCCCGCGACAGCGATGAACAAGCGTCCATCCGGGCGCGCATGCCGGTGACGCGTCATCGGCGGTTTTTCTCGCAGGGCGCCCAGCGGCCTGCTTCAGAACACGAATTTAAGGCGTAAACCTATGAGCGAGTTGTTGTCCTCAGTCAGTGATCACCTGTTGGCACCCGGCGGTGTCACGATCGAGAGCCTGCAAGGCGTGCTCGGCGATCTGGCCGGGCCGGGCATCGATGCCGCCGACCTGTATTTCCAGGGCCAGATCTCCGAGTCATGGGCGCTGGAAGACGGCATCGTCAAGGAAGGCAGCTTCAATCTCGACCAAGGTGTCGGCGTGCGCGCACAGTCCGGGGAGAAGACCGGTTTTGCCTACAGCAACGCGATCACTCTCGAAGCCCTCGGTGCAGCGGCCCGCGCCGCGCGTTCGATCTCCCGCGCCGGGCAGAACGGCACCGTGCAGGCATTCACCAGCCAAGACGTCGCGCAACTGTACGCGCCGGATAACCCGCTGGAAGTGCTCAGCCGCGCCGAGAAAGTCGAGTTGCTCAAACGCATCGACGTCGCCACCCGCGCGCTCGACCCACGGATTCAGCAGGTCAGCGTGAGCATGGCCGGGGTCTGGGAGCGAATCCTGGTGGCCTCCACCGACGGTGGCCTGGCCGCCGACGTGCGTCCACTGGTGCGTTTCAACGTAAGCGTCATCGTCGAACAAAATGGCCGTCGCGAACGCGGCGGGCACGGCGGCGGTGGGCGTACCGATTACCGCTACTTCCTCGCCGAAGACCGCGCCATGGGTTATGCCCGCGAAGCGCTGCGCCAGGCTCTGGTCAATCTGGAAGCGATTCCGGCGCCGGCCGGTACCTTGCCGGTGGTGCTGGGTTCCGGCTGGTCCGGCGTGCTCTTGCACGAAGCGGTCGGCCACGGTCTGGAAGGCGATTTCAACCGCAAGGGCAGCTCGGCCTACAGCGGGCGCATGGGTGAAATGGTTGCCTCCAAACTTTGCACCATCGTCGATGACGGCACCTTGAGCGGCCGTCGCGGTTCGCTGAGCGTCGATGACGAAGGCACCCCGACCGAGTGCACCACGCTGATAGAAAACGGCGTACTCAAGGGCTACATGCAAGACAAGCTCAATGCGCGGCTGATGGGCGTGGCACGCACCGGTAACGGTCGTCGCGAATCCTATGCGCACCTGCCGATGCCACGCATGACCAACACCTACATGCTCGGTGGCGAAAGCGATCCGGCGGAAATCATCGCTTCGGTGAAGAAGGGCATCTACTGCGCCAACCTCGGCGGCGGTCAGGTCGATATCACCAGCGGCAAGTTCGTGTTCTCCACCAGCGAGGCTTATCTGATCGAGGACGGCAAGATTACCGCACCGGTCAAAGGCGCGACATTGATCGGCAACGGCCCCGAGGCGATGAGCCGGGTGTCGATGGTCGGTAACGATCTGGCGCTGGACAGCGGTGTGGGTACGTGCGGCAAGGATGGGCAGTCGGTGCCGGTGGGTGTCGGCCAGCCAACGCTGAAAATCGATGCGATTACCGTGGGTGGCACGGGCGCATAAGAGAGGCGGGGCTTTCGGGTGGCGCGCAGGACGGCCACCCGGTGGCGATTATCAACGCAGGCCGCGTTGAGTCTCGTCCAGCTCCCGAATGTATTTGAAGATCTTGCGGCTCGAAGCAGGTGGTTTGTTTTGCGCAACCTCATGCTGGGCCTGACGGATCAGGGAACGCAATTGCTGGCGATCGGCGTCCGGGTACTCGATGACGAATTTCTCCAGCACGGCGTCATCGCCCGCGATCAGGCGGTCACGCCAGCGTTCCAGATTATGGAAACGCTCGTTGTACTGGCGAGTGGAGGCATCGAGTTGATCGAGCAGAGTCAGAATCGCGTCAGTGTCCTGGTCGCGCATCAGTTTGCCGATGAACTGCAAATGCCGTTTACGCGCGATGTTCGCGGTGTGCTTGGGCGCATCGGCCAATGCCCGGCGCAAAGCGTCGGTCAACGGCAGTTTGGCGACCAGATCAGGCTTGAGTGTGGTCAGGCGCTCGCCGAGGTCAACCAGCGCATGCAACTCGCGTTTGACCTGAGATTTGCTTTTTTCTCCCGTATCGAGGGAGTCGTCGTAAGAATCAACCATGGTGGCAGTCCGCAAAGAAACGCCGCCATGATAACCAGTCGGGGGCCGCTTGTCCGGCCCGGTCGCTCGATGACCCCAGCCGAAAGCAGAATTTGAGTGGAGATGAGCATGAGTGCAGTTCAAAGCGTCGGCCCGCAGGCATTGCCGGCACTGCAAGAACAGGTCGAGCAGATCATCGCCGAAGCCAAGCGCCAGGGCGCCAGCGCCTGTGAAGTCGCGGTGTCGCTGGAGCAAGGCCTGTCGACTTCGGTGCGTCAGCGCGAGGTCGAAACCGTTGAATTCAATCGTGATCAGGGTTTTGGCATTACCTTGTATGTCGGTCAGCGCAAAGGCTCGGCCAGCACCTCGGCCACCGGGCCGGAGGCGATTCGTGAAACCGTCGCTGCAGCACTCGCGATCGCCAAACACACCTCCGAGGACGAAGCCTCGGGTCTGGCCGATGCGGCGCTGATGGCCAGGGATGTGCAGGATTTCGACCTGTTCCACGAATGGGACATCACCCCGGAGCAGGCCATCGAGAAGGCTTTGCTCTGCGAGGCGGCGGCGTTCGATGCTGATGCGCGGATCAAGAACGCCGACGGCACCACCCTCAGCACCCATCAGGGCTGCCGGGTTTACGGCAACAGCCACGGTTTCATCGGCGGTTACGCATCGACCCGGCACAGCCTGAGTTGCGTGATGATCGCTGAAGCCGACGGCCAGATGCAGCGCGATTACTGGTACGACGTCAATCGCCAGGGCAGTCTGCTCGCCGATCCGGTGAGCATCGGCCAGCGTGCCGCGCAACGTGCAGCCAGCCGTCTGGGCGCGCGGCCGGTGCCGACCTGCGAAGTGCCGGTGCTGTTTTCCGCCGAACTGGCGGGCGGTCTGTTCGGCAGCTTCCTCTCGGCCGTGTCGGGCGGCAGCCTGTATCGCAAATCGTCGTTTCTGGAAGGCACTCTGGGGCAGAAGCTGTTCCCGGAATGGCTGACCATTGATGAGCGCCCGCATCTGATGCGCGCCATGGGCAGTGCTTCCTACGACGGTGATGGCCTGGCGACTTACGCGAAACCGTTCGTCGAGAAGGGCGAGTTGGTCTCGTACATCCTCGGCACCTATTCCGGGCGCAAACTGGGCATGCCGAGCACCGCTAACGCGGGCGGGGTGCACAACCTGTTCGTCACCCATGGCGACGAGGATCAGGCAGCGCTGTTGAAGCGCATGGGCCGAGGACTGCTGGTCACCGAATTGATGGGCCACGGCCTGAACATGGTCACCGGCGACTATTCGCGCGGTGCGGCGGGCTTCTGGGTGGAAAACGGCGAGATCCAGTTCGCCGTGCAGGAAGTGACCATCGCCGGCAACATGCGCGACATGTTCAAGCAGATTGTCGCGGTGGGTAATGATCTGGAGCTCCGCAGCAACATCCGCACCGGCTCGGTGTTGATCGAGCGGATGACTGTCGCCGGCAGCTAAGCCGCGAATCCGCCAACAAAAAA
>NZ_WBRZ01000216.1:0-9182 GCF_008923895.1 Pseudomonas sp. GXM4 | reverse complement strand
ATCAAAAGATCGCAGCCTCGTTGCACTCGTCAGCTCCTACAGGGGACCGTGCACATATTTCATGGAGCCGACGCCCGGGCTCTGGTTACACTTGGGCCACCGCGCTCCCGGTGGAGCCCGCCCAATCGAACAGGAGCCTGTCCCGCGTGCCCGCCCGAACGCCGAAACGATCACGACTGAGCCAACGCTGGCCGTTGCTGCGCCGCCTGTTCGGCAAAGGCCTGCCCGCCAGCGCCGGGCACGATGCTCATGCCGCGACCATCCGCGATTATTTCCGTGACAAGGCCAAAAGCCAGGGCTACACCCTCAGCCGCAGTCAGCAGCAAGTCATCGACTGCATGGCGCAGCAAGCCAGCGTGCTGCTCGGCGACAGCGGCCACGCCCCGCCGAGTCTGTACCTGTACGGCGCCGTCGGGCGCGGTAAGAGCTGGTTGCTCGACGGTTTTTTCCAGGCGCTGCCGATCACGCGCAAACGCCGCCTGCATTTCCATCAGTTCTTCGCTCGGTTGCACGACGGCATGTTCCGTCATCGCTTGGAGGAAGACGCGCTGGAAATCACCCTGGATGAGTTGCTGGAAGATTGCCAGGTGCTGTGTTTCGACGAGTTTCACGTGCATGACATCGGCGACGCGATGCTGATCACGCGGCTGTTCAAGGCCCTGTTCAAACGGCAGATCATGCTGCTGGTGACCTCCAACTATGCACCCGAGGGCCTGCTGCCTAATCCGCTGTATCACGCGCGCTTCAAACCGGTGATCGAGCTGATCAACACGCGCATGCGAGTGATGGAAGTCGGTGGCGCCCACGACTACCGCGCACTCAACCGCCAACACACGCATCAAGTGTTTACCCAAGGACATTACGTTTGGCCGGCGACGGCAGCTCAACGTCAGACTCTGGACCTGCCACCGGCCGACGCGCCTGCCCTGGCCCTCGAAGTTGGCAAGCGCCAGCTTCAGGCCCGTTTTTGCCAAGGCCGGCGAGTCGCGTTCACCTTCAACGATCTGTGTGAACAGCCAACGGCAGTGATGGATTATCTGCAACTGTGCCAGCGTTTCGACCAGTGGATCATCGATGAGCTGCCGCAGCTCGGCGAATGTCCGATCGCCGTGCAGCAGCGCTTCATCAATCTGATTGACGTGCTCTACGATCAGGACAAACACCTGACCCTGCTCGGCCAACTGCCGCTGGGCCAGAGCCTGGAAGGTCACGCCATTGACCTGGCGCGCACGCGCAGCCGGTTGGGGCAATTGCAGGCAATCCACGCTCCCAACTGACTCCCTACCCTGTGAGAGCGAGCCCTGTGGGAGCGAGCCTGCTCGCTCCCACAAGGTCCGGGACAACTCAAAATCCGTTCAGCATCCGCTTTACCGCTATCATGTCGCCCATTCCAGCGCCCCCCGCGTCGCTCCACCGATCAATAGCGAAACCAGACATGCACACCCTTGCTCAACTGCGCGCCGGCGAGCTGTCCGGCATCACCCGCCTCGACCTGTCCTGCGGGCTGACCGAATTCCCCAACGAAATTTTCCAACTGGCCGAGACGCTGGAAGTGCTCAACCTCAGCGGCAACGCGCTGAGCAGCCTGCCGGAGGACCTGCACCGCCTGACCCGCCTGCGTGTGCTGTTCTGCTCCGACAACCAGTTCAGCGAACTGCCGGCGTGCCTCGGCCAGTGCACCGCGCTGACCATGGTCGGCTTCAAGGCCAACCGTATCGTCAATGTGCCCGGTGCCGCCCTGCCGCCGCAGCTGCGCTGGCTGATCCTCACCGATAACCGCATCGAAAGTCTGCCCAGCGAACTCGGTGAACGCCCCGCTTTGCAGAAGCTCATGCTCGCCGGCAATCGCCTGCAATCGCTGCCAGACTCCCTGCGTCACTGCCATCGGCTGGAATTGCTGCGCATCGCTGCCAATCAACTCAGCGAACTGCCGCAGTGGTTGCTGACCTTGCCGAGCCTGACCTGGCTGGCCTACGCCGGCAATCCGCTGGAGACCGAAGCCGATGCCGCTGCCCTTGAGGCCACGCCGCTGATCGACTGGTCGGCGCTGCGCCTGGAGCAGCAACTGGGCGAAGGCGCTTCCGGGGTGATTTCCCGGGCGGTCTGGCAGCGTGACGATGGCACGGCGCAAGCGGTTGCGGTGAAGCTGTACAAAGGCGAGATGACCAGCGACGGTTCGCCGCTGCATGAGATGAACGCCTGCATCACCGCAGGCCTGCACCCGAACCTGATCCGCGTCGAAGGGCGCATCAGCGGCCATCCCGATCAACAGCAGGGGCTGGTGATGCAACTGATTGATCCGAGCTTCGGCAATCTCGCCGGTTTGCCCAGCCTGGACTCGTGCTCGCGGGATGTTTATGCCGAAGGTTGCCGCTTCTCCGCCGAGGTCGCCCTGCGCGTCGCCAAAGGCATCGCCTCAGCGGCCGAGCACCTGCACCGCCAAGGCATTACCCACGGCGATCTGTATGGCCACAACATTCTGTTGAACGATCAGGGCGATTGTCTGCTGGGAGATTTCGGCGCGGCGTCGTTTCATGCCACCGGCGATGATGTGCAGACGCGCGCATTGCAGCGCCTGGAAGTCCGTGCGTTCGGTGTGTTGTTGGGGGAATTGCTGGAGCGTGTCGACTCAGGATTGAGTACGGAGCGGCGCGCGCAACTGCAGGCGCTGGAACGACGTTGCTGTCAGGCCGATGTGCTGGGGCGGCCGGGGTTTAGCGAAGTAATCGAGGTGCTGGAGAATCTTTGACCGCTGCGCAGTCATTCGCGAGCAGGCTCGCTCCCACAATGGAATGCATTGCAAATGTGGGAGCCAGCCTGCTCGCGAAGAGGTCATTCCTGGCGCGACAGATCAGCCAGCCAGACCAACAAACATGTCCTGCACGTCATCATGGTTGTCGAGGCCTTCGAGGAACGCTTCGACTTCAGCCATCTGCTCGTCGCTCAAGCCGCTGACCGGGTTCTTCGGCTGGTAGCCGAGCTTGGCCGAGAGCACGGTGAAGCCTTGTTCGGGCAGGGCTTTCTGCACGGCGTCGAGGTCGGTCGGGTCGGTGAGGAACAGCGTCGCGCCCTCTTCACCCGGCTCGAAATCCTGGGCACCGGCTTCGATCGCAGCCATTTCCGGATCGGCATCCGGGCTGTCCGGCGCGGCTTCGATCATGCCGACGTGGTTGAACATCCACGCCACCGAACCGGAAGCGCCCAACTGGCCCTTGCGGAACGCCACGCGGATTTCCGCGACGGTGCGGTTGATGTTGTCGGTGACGCATTCGACGATCAGCGGCACCTGATGCGGGGCGAAGCCTTCGTAGGTCACGCGATGGTATTGCACGGTTTCACCCAGCAGACCGGCGCCTTTCTTGATCGCGCGATCGAGGGTTTCTTTTGGCATCGAGGCTTTCTTCGCCTGCTCGACCACCAGACGCAGGTGTGCGTTGGTGGCGGTATCGGCACCGTTGCGTGCAGCAATGGTGATTTCCTTCACCAGTTTGCCGAAGATCTTCCCTTTGGCGTTGGCTGCCGCTTCTTTGTGTTTAACCTTCCACTGTGCGCCCATTACTCACTCTCTTGATCTGTGGCGCCGAGACATCTATTGGCCGACGCGTGGCGGCAAGTTTATACGGCCTAAAGTCGGCAATCGACCAAAAAAACAGCCGACGGAATCGACATCTTCACCAAAGCATGTAGGGGGATTCTGAAAAGCGCCTTTGACATGACCATTCAGCCCGACGGTTTCGTACCCTTGAAACCCCGTATCGCCTGACAGGGCCTGCTCGAATGCTCAATGACAAGGAAAGTCCCTTCACCCTTACGCTGACCGACAGCGGATTGCGCCTGCCGGTGGTGCGTTTTCGCGGCGAGGAAGCGCTGAACCAGCCTTACCGTTTCGACATCGAACTGCTCGGCCTGGCCCCGGCCATCGTCCCGGGATCCTTTCTGCACCGGCCGGCCTTTCTGCGGCTCAGTGAGCAGCACGGGTTCCACGGCGTCATTTCCAGCGCCAGCTGCGAACATCGCGGGACCCATCGGGTCGGCTATCGACTGATTCTGGTGCCGCATTTGCAACAACTGGCGCAAACGCATAAGCGCCGCGTGTTTACTCACCTGAGTACGCCGCAGATCATCCAGCAACTGCTCGAAGAACATGCCCTGCCAGCGCACAGCTACCGCATTGAAATGAGCGTCGGTCACTACCCGCCGCGGGCGTTTTGCATTCAGTACGAAGAAAGCGATCTGGCGCTGCTGCAGCGGCTATGCGAAGAAGAAGGCATCCACTATCACTTCGAACACGGGCCGCACGGACACGTCGTGGTGTTCGCCGACGACAGCCTGAGCCTGCCGCAGGAACCGGTTGAAATCCCTTTCAATGCTGATGAGCAACCCCCATCGCCCTGCGTCAGCGCACTCTATCAACAACATCGCGCGGCGCCCGTACCGATGCTGCATGCGGTGCGCAATCGCGGTCAGCCAACCGGCAACGCCGAAGCCGCCAACGAAGTCTCCACCGAGTCGCCGATGCCCGCGCGATCGCCGGAACGTCTGCACGCCGAACAGCGCAGCCGGCGCCATCTGCAACGCCAGCGCTGCCAGTTGCGCTCGATTCACGGGCGCAGTGATTGCAGCGATTTGCTCAGTGGCCGACTGCTGCTTGTGGCCGACCACCCGATTCATCATTTCAACGAACAATGGCTGATATGCGCCGTGCGCCACCACGGGCAGCACCCTTCAATCCTTGATCCGGCGCCAAGCGTTCACCGTTATCACAACGACTTCACTGCACAGCCCTGGTCGACCGACTTCCGTCCGCCACTCAAACAAGCTCGCCCGAATATTGCCGGTTATCACTTGGCGAAAGTCGCGGGTGCGCCTGGGCAACCTGCGCAAGTGGACGAAAACGGCTGCCTCGCTGTAAGCCTGTGGCCGTCTGCGGATAAATCCGCCAGCGACGCCCTGTGGCTGCCGATCGCCATGAGCCGGCTCAGCGGCCCTGTCGCCATCGATCAATTACCGCGTGCCGGCAATGAAGTGTGGGTGAGTTTCCTCGACAGCGATCCGGACCGACCGATCCTGTGCCTCAGCCACGCACGACAGCCGCCGGAGCGCGAATCAGAACCCGCGCGCGACAGCCTGTTGCTCGACTGGCTGAGCCACCGCGCCGAGCATTGATTGGCGCTTCAGCCTTTGTCCGCCTTGCCCGCCGCCGCCGCGAATTTCGCCAGGCGCACGTCCAGATGCCGAGGCCGGCGCCCGTGATCTTCGGCGCGCTCCTTGCGGCGGATGGCGTTGCGCACCATCAGCGAGCCGAGGTAGCGAATCGGTTCCGGCGGGAAATAACCCAGCGGCCCGTTGACCAGCGGCGAACGGGTCCACGGGTTATCCAGGCCCTGCACCAGCGCGGCGAGAATCTGCCCGCCCATGTGACACGGGCCGACGCCGCTGCCGGAATAACCGAAGCCGTAAAACACGTTGCCCGCCGAGCTCATCTGGCCGAAAAACGGCAAACCGGTCACCGAACGATCCGACGGGCCGTTCCACGTCGCGTCGATTTTGACCTCGGCGAACGCCGGGAAAAAATCCGCGAGACTGCGCTTGAGCAATCCGGCATAAGGCGACGGCTGATCGAACACCGGCAGCATCCGCCCGCCATAGGCGAAGGTGTTGCCGCCCTTGCCGAGCATGATCCGGCCGTCCGGGGTGTTGTGGTAGTAATGCACGAAAATCCGCGAATCGAGGACGCTGACGCCGCTGGTCAAACCGATTTGCTGGAGCAGCTCCGGACGCGGTTCGGTGATCAGCATGTCACTGGAAACAATCGCCACACTGCGCTCGAATTGAGGAAACGCGCGGGCCATCCACGCGTTCATCGCCAGCACCACACGGTCGGCGATGACCTTGCCGCAGGGCGTATGAATACGTGCCGGGCGGCCCTCTTCCAGTCCGGTCATCGCCGTACCCTCATGGATTTTCACGCCCAATTGCAGCGCCACCCGGCGCAGACCGCGTACCAGTTTGCCCGGTTGCACGCTGGCAGCCGCCGGGGAAAACCAGCCCTCCAGGTGTTTTGCTGAGCCAGCCATGCGCTGCACATCGGCGAGCGGGCGCTGGCTGAACGAGTTGATGCCATTACGCTCCAGCGCCGCGATCACCGCATCAGTTGCGCCGACCTGGGCGCGATTGGTCGCGGTGTACAGCGTGCCGTCGAGGCGGTAGTCGGCATCGACGCCGTACTGCTCGCAGAACTCGCCGATCGCATGGATGCTGCGCTCCGATTCCCTGACCAGACGCACCGCTTCTTCGACGCCGAACAAGCGCTCCAGGGTGAAATACTTGGCCGACCATGACAGTGCGCAACCACCGTTACGGCCACTGGCGCCGGCACCGCAGATGTCTGCTTCGATCAGCAGCACCTCCAGCTCCGGGTTTTGCTGCTTGAGCATGATCGCCGTCCACAATCCGGTGTAGCCGCCGCCAACGATGCACACATCCGTGCGCACCTCGCCTTGCAGCGGTGGACACTGCTCAGATGGGTCGGCCTGCAAGGCTTGCTCGAGCCAGAACGGTCGCATGGGAAATCTCCAGTCAGATAGCCACGACGCAGCCTGCCGCGCACCGCGCAGCAGGCCACGGGGCGAAGGGTTTCAGGAACGCAGCGGTTTGACGCTCAGCGGGCAGTTGGGGATCGCCGCGCGCGGCTCCATCACGCCGACCGGCCGACTGTTCCAGTGCGGAATCAGCACCAGCGCCGAGAACAGCGCGCATCCGGCGAAGACGATAAACACCGTCACCGAGTCGAAGTAGCCCGGCAGCAAACCGCCGAGCACCGCGCCAACGGAGCCGCAGCCGTTGACGAAACCGGCGGCAGTGGCACCGGCCTTGGCCTTGCCGAAATCGATGGCCGCCGCACCGCTGATCATCGAGTCCGGGCCATACAACGTCAGGCCCATGACGAACAGCAACGCGACGACCAACAACACGCTGCCGGTGTTCAGCGCGGCCATGAACAACGCCAGCGTCACGGTCAGCGCCAGCAGACTCAGCACGCAGGCCGGCATGCGTCGGGCGCCGAAGAGTTTGTCCGAGGCCAGGCCGATCATGATCGGCCCGAGCAATCCGGCCAGTTCAAACGCGGTGGGAATGATCGCCGCGCCGACCTTGCCGACACTGGGCATCTGTTCGAAAACAATCACAGGGCCCCACAACAGAATCGCGTAGCGCGCCGGTTTCAGCAGGAAATACGCCAGGCCCAGCACCAGCACCGTGCGGTTGCGCAGGATTTCCTTCAGTGGCTCCCAGACGCTGAGTTTGCTGTTGGCTGCGGTTTCTTCGGCGGTCAGTTCCGGCTCGGGCTCCACCGCCGGCAAGCCGACGTCTTCCGGTTTGTTGCGCTGGAAGATAAAGAACAGCACGGCGACCACCGCGACCACCGCCGCGCTGGAAATGAATGCCGCGTGCCAGGTGCCGACCAGCGTGTAGGCCCACCAGCCGGCGAACGGTGAGGCGACCAGGCCACCAAACGCGTAACAGGAACTCCACAAGCCGAGCACCCGCCCGCGCTGCTCTGACGGGAAGAAGCTGCCAAGGTTTTTACACAGCCCGGACCAGCCAGTGGACTGCGCCAAACCTTGAATCAACATGCACGTGGCGAAGATCGGCAATGTAGCGAAACTGCCCATCACCAGCGCCGCAGCGGCGGATATCAGCAAACCGCCAAGCACCACCACTCGCGGGCCAAAGCGATCGGCGAGCATGCCCCAAGTGAACTGTCCGAGGGCATACGCCGCCAGATAGATCGCGTCGAGGTTGGCCATGGCCATTTTGTCGAGGGTGAAATCAGGGTCTTCGGCGATGCCCAGTTTGGCTACCGAAAATGCTTTGCGGGTGAAGTAGAACGCGGCGTACGCGAGCCAGGTAATAGCGAAGATCTGCACGCGCCAACGCGCCAGGGTGCCGATGTGCTTGTTCATGGTGGTTCTGACCTCAGGGTGTGAGTGTGCCGGCAGAATCGATTAAGAAAAACGCCTGTGTTTTTTATTGTTGAGCACTGCGTTACCGCCCCTTCCCTTCGGCGATACCGGTCAGATGAGTCTGCTGTTGCACGCACAGGCTCATGGGCCGGCGCTGCTGTTCGACCGAACAGTCAGCGATGGCGTGAGCCGATCAAAGCAATTACTGTTTAATAAATAAAATCGATTTATCGTATTTCACAAATAAGCTGAGCTTGTTACTGGAGTCACCATGTCCGTCTCTCATGCCCAACTCAAAGCGTTCCACGCGGTGGCCGTCCATGGCAGCTTCACCCGCGCCGCCGAACGGCTTTATCTGACGCAACCGGCGATTTCCGACCAAGTACGCAAACTCGAAGAACGCTTCGGCGTGCTGCTGTTTCACCGCAATAAACGTTCCGTGCGCCTGACCGACCTGGGCGAGCGTCTGCTGGCGATCACCCAGCGCCTGTTCGTGATCGAAGCCGAAGCGCAGGAATTGCTGCAGGAATCCCAGGCCCTGCAGACCGGCAGCCTGATTCTCGCGGTGGACGCGCCGATCCACGTGTTGCCGCAGATCGCACGGTTCTGCGAACGCTACCCGGGCATCAGCGTGAAAATCGAAACCGGCAATACCGATGAATCGCTGTTTCGCCTGTTCAACTATCAGGCCGATCTGGCGCTGCTCGGCCGCGACGTGAGCGATGAACGCTTGCTGTGCGTGCCGTTGCGCAACGATCCGATGGTGGCGTTCGTTTCGCGCAATCATCCGTGGGCCGAGCGCGAATCGATCTGTCTGGCCGATCTGGATGACACGCCACTGGTGCTGCGTGAGATCGGCTCAGTAACCCGGCAGACCCTGGAAGAGGAAATGGCTCGAGCGGGCTTGCGCATTCGCCCGGCAATTCAGGTTGAAGGTCGGGAAGCGGCGCGCGAAGCCGTGGTAGTGGGGATCGGGGTTGGTGTGGTTTCAGCGGCGGAGTTCGGCGCCGACTCACGGGTCTGCGCGTTGCCGATCACCGACTGCACGAGGCGCCTGACCGAAACCCTGGTGTGCTTGCGCGAACAGAGTTCGCGGCGGGTGGTGGCGACGTTTCTCGATATGGTTCGCGAGAGCCTGACCTGACTCACTCCCTGTCCTGATCGGTCCCACGCTCTGCGTGGGAATGCCTCAACGGACGCTCCGCGTTCGGCTATTGG
>NZ_WBRZ01000215.1:0-9190 GCF_008923895.1 Pseudomonas sp. GXM4 | reverse complement strand
TCGCTCCCACATTTGTAGCGTGGTCTCCTGTGGGAGCGAGCCCGCTCGCGAAAGCTATCGAACCTGCCTGCACCGCCCAGTCAGCCCCGACTGCAAACCTCAGCGAAAATCTGCGTAATCGGCCGATGCGGCTGGCGCTTGTGCATCCGCCGCACTTGTTCACTCAGTCGCAACAACTCTTCACTGGGCTTGGCCCATTGCTCTTTCGGCAGCGGCTCGGACCAGGCGCGCATGACTTCCGGCAGCGCCTGCTTGCCGATTCTTTCGAGTCGGCGCACTTCCCATTCGACCAAACGGTTGGGAATCGTCCATAAAGTCATGACGTGATACAGGTACCAAAAAAATCCCGACAACCGCGAGCGGCGGCCTTCACGGATCTGCTGGTGCATCCGCGCGCGGGCGTTACGGAAAGTGTGCAGGCCTTCGTGGGGCGGGTCGTCCGGGCCTTGCAGATCCTGCAAATCCTGAATCGATTTGAGGTCGTTGACTTCGTACTCCATGTAACCGCGAATCGCCTCCCAATGGCTGATCGCGAGCTCCAGGCCGGCGCATTGGAATTCCTGGCTTATGAGGGTTTCACCTTGGTAGAAACCGATGCCCATGCCGTATTGGCGGTGGATGCCGAATTGGGTGGCGCCCTTGGCTTCGATGATCCACGCGGACAGCGATTCCCACGGGACAAAGACAGGTTCGGTGGCGCCTTCGGGCATGAAGCAGACTTCGCGGCGTTGGCGGTTGAAGCGGGTTGGGATGAGGGAGAGGCGTTTCTTGTGGACGTGGTGCCAGACGCCTAGGCCGATGAACAGGCTAAAAGGCCCGGTAAATACAGTGTTCTCGCAAGCCTCTTCGAAGATGGCAAGCATTGACGCCCAAATGGCTTCTTGACCAAAGCCGAAAATAATCCCCAAAAACCCAGTAAAAACTGGGAATAAAAAAAGCACCGAGAACGACGTAGCAAATGGCCCTCCCAACGTCATTTGCCACATGAAAGCTTGCGGCTGGCCTAATCCGAAGTCCATGTAAACATCATTGAGCTCACCGATATGTGGGCCATAAGGGGGCATCGGTGTGGGCAGTGGCAACGGTGCGAGATAGGTAGTTTTTCCGCTTGGGAACGGCTCTACATCACCCGCTCTTCTAATCACCTCACATTGCGCATCAACAAGAGGCTCATTGTGATTATTCAGCATGGTCAGCCCATTCGAGGTATTGAGTTTCTACCAGCAGTACCGGAGGGTTTTCCTTGACCGAGCCGGGAACTACTACAGCGAAATGGCCAGTATCCCGAGGATCAATATGAATGACACGTGTTCGGGATGCCCACTCGCCTTTACCATTCACAGCTTGAATACATACGGCAAGTTCGAGCGTTTCCTTTGCAGGCACGTATTCAGAGTTAGGACGTACGGGGTATTGAAGACAAAGCACCAAACCATCTGGTGATGACTTCACGATTCGCAGACTGCTCAATATTTCCTCACTGATGACTTCCTTGCGCAATTGCGGCACACCGCGACCATGCAGCGGTACAACAAGGCGATGGGCACCGATTCCCAGCCGTTGACTCGGTTTACCGTTTAACGACGGCAGAAGATCATTTAGCGCCTGCCTCGGCAGAACCAAATGAATATCGCTAGGCTTCGCGCCAAAAAGCAAAGCCTTCAGCCAAGTGTCGCTTGACTCAGGTCCTGATTGTGCATAAGGAGCGTGTATTAAAAACGCGAGATAACTTTGATAGTCATCGAGGGAGTGGTCACCGCGCATCTCTTCATCACGGCTCCAGGGCGTGATTTTCAACCACTTGTCGTGGGCGGAGAGGTTGTACCGATTGAACAGCCAAGTCCCGACGAACTCCAGCACGGTGAACAACGCGCCGGCTAAATTGAAGCGAAAGAATATTAAAGAAAGACGTGTACCAGCGGCAGCCCAAGCGACTGTCCGCGCCGCATTGTTTTGGGCAGTAATTACTTTGTAGCCAGCAAACAGGGTTTCACCTAAACCGTATGAGTTGGCGGACGCCATGCCGCCGGCGCCCATCGTGGCAAGTGCAGCCCCGCTTTGCGCCGAGTGATCTCCGCTACGAACAGCTTCCTGCCAATTGCGTCTGTGATTTTTAAAACTATTTACGGATGACACTAGGCCGAAGGTGTAAGTGAATATCCCCAACCCCACATGCAACTTACCCATTTGCACACGAACCTGTTGCAACGCTTCAAGCTGCAAACTCCCAACTAGACTCGTGCTGCGAGCCTTCAAAGCTGTATCAGCAAGCCCCTGCGCAGCGGTAAAACCCGCCGCGCCTGTCGCGGCAAGAGCCGCAAAAAAATCCGCCCGTTTCTTCCTGTCCCTCGTCTGCTTCATCACCTCTCGATAAGCCCCCACCAAATTCACCACCTGCACCAACACCACCAACAACCCCATCCCCTCCGTCCGCACCAGACTCGCCTTCGAAACCCCCGCCACCCCCGCGCGAATGTTCTCCAGCAACCCACGCAATTCCCCGTGCTGCGCCGGCGGAAACACCACCGTCAATCCCGCTTTCGCCGGGGTGGCGCCGTACAGCCGCGCCGAGCGATCCGGCAGTTCGTCGATCGGGCTCAACGCTGCCGCGAGGCGGCCTTCGAACAGCGCCAATTGCGTGCGCACGCGGACGATTTCCTGCTGCAATTCCATCGCCCGGGCGGTTTTGTGGCCCTGGCGGTTTTTGTTGTGGGTGAGTTGGTTGCGTTCGCGGTTGAGGGTTTTCAGGTAGTCGCGTTCGCGCAGCACTTCCTTGATCGTGGCTTGCAGCGCCGATTGCTCCGCCGGGGTGGACACAGTGAAGGTCACGCCGCTGGTTCGCGCGGCGTCGAAGACGCGCAGGCGCAGGGCTTTGGGCAGGCGCTGGAACAGTTCGTCGAGGTCGGGGATTTTCTCGCCGGCAAGATCGAAGCCTTCCAGCGCCCGGCTCAGGCCGAGGTTCAGCGCCGGGCTGTAGGTGTCTTGAACGGCATCGGCGAGGACTCGGCTGTGTGCGGGCAGGTCGTCCAGCGCGGGCAGCTGCGGCTGCTCGATGCTCTGCAACTTGGCCAGCCAGTCCGGCAGGTTGTTGAACATCGCCATGCCGGCGTTGAACAGCGTTGAATATTGCCCGGCCTGTTCGGTCTGCAAACGCAGCGACAAGGTGTAGAACAACGGGCGGGTCAGTTGCGGGTGTTGTTCGAGGTAATCGAGCATTTGCTCGTTGGCCGCGTCGCTGCGGCCGATGTCCTTGAGACAGGCGTATTCGCTGGCGAGCGCCTGATCGATCTGCGCTTGGCCGTCGAAATACCACGCCGAGCGATGGAAACGCCCGGCGCACAGCAGTTGCGCGCGATCGGCGGTGATGCGTTCGAGCAGGCGATTCCAGCGTCCGAGGTTGTCGCGATGACTGTTCAGCACCTCGTCCATGGCCGGGCGGTCGATCAGGTCATTGATGCCGCGCTTGCCGCTGAGCAGCGGGCCGTCGAGCACGTCCTTCATGCGCCGGCTCTGATCCTTGCCGAGGTCGACCAGTGTGCTCAGATGGCGCTCGACGAAGTCGGCCGGGGCGACTTCAGCAAAATATTCGCGGGTGTAAAAGCGTCGGTCCGCCTCGGCGGTGACGCGAGCGTGCGCCGTGAAATCCGGGGCAACGCCGTCGAAGCGGTTCAGCGCCAGTGACTCGTCCAAAGCCTTTTCGCGCTGTTGCTGCAGTTCAGGTCGAGCCTGAGTATCTGCCGGGACAATCTCACCACCCTTGTTCAGATAGTCGAGCAGCGCCTGCCGGGTATTTTCCCGATCCGGTTCGGGCAATTGCTCAAGCTCAGCAAACAATGCCTGGGCGCGCGGATCGTCGCTGGCCTTGGCCAGGGTGTCGAAATCCTGAGCGCCCAACTGGCTCAGCGACTCGATGTAGCTGGCCAGCAGATAGTCGCGCTCGTTGTTGTCGGTGTTGCTCCACTGCTCGATCCAGCCGACTACCAGATCCTGATAATCAGCCAGATCGCGCATCACCCCAAGGTCGTCGTTGACCAGCAGAAACAGCGTGTCGTCCTGATAAGGTCCGCGCACCCGACCAAGAAATTCGCCGATATGCGCCTCGCGAAAACGTCGTGGGTTTTCCCACAGATAGGGTTCACGCTCATGCTCCGGCGCATCGCTGACCTGCACCGCCGGCATCCGCGTGGCGTCCGCCTCGGCCAGCGGTTTCGCTGTGCAGGCCACTTCCGCCAGCCACTGTTTCGCCTGGGCCACGGTGAGCAAATGCTCGCCGCCGATCAGACAATGCACCGGGCCAAGATCGACCGCCTGCATGAAGTGCTCGCGTTCCTCCGCGCTGTCCAGCACCTGTCGGCACTTTGCCGCGCTCAACTGCACGTCGGCAAAGGTCACGTAAAGGGTGCTTTTGCGCGAGAAGATCAAAGCCGGACGTTCCTCGATGGCGCTGCGCTGCTCCTCGCTGACGCTTTTGCCGCGATGCAGCAATGCGCGGATCACGCCTTCAAGCACGCGGTATTCGTATAGCTCACCGCTGAGACTGTCGACGATGTACAGCCAGCCATCGCGCAGGCGGCGAATGCCCATGGGGCGCGTGGTCAGGGTGTACGGCAGCGTGAGCTCGGTGCTGGGATCGAAGGGTTTTTCGACAAGGCCGTAAGCGAGGGGCAGCAGTTGCACGTGGGTGTTGCGCAAGGGGCAGGCGGCGGGTGCACCAATGGGCGCTTTCGAGGCGGCTAACGCATCGAGGTTGGCGGGGTGGTTCATGATTGATGTCTCTCAGAGGCCCATCGAAAGGCTATTGCAGCGGCAATCGCAACGCGCTCGCCGGGGGATTGCAGCGAAGGTGTGTGCATCAGCTGATGGATCTGCGGATGCCGACTGCACGCTGCATCGTCCAGCCATGCCACCACGTTGGCGTACAGCAGAATCTCGGACGGGCTGCTCAAGGCAAGCTCGCTGGCATGGGCGTGGATGCGTTCCAGCAATTGCCAGCGTTCAACTGCCGTGTCCCCGGCATGAAAGTCAGGAAAGTGCTTGAGCAGATGGGTATCGATGTCGAGCAACACCCGCCGCCGATCCACCCGATCCAGCGCGGAATCCTGCTCCGCACTCAACCGATACGGCGCCACCAGCGCCCCACCCTGCCCGTGCCGAGGTCGCTGACAGTGCCAGACTCCCCGCGCGCCATCCGCCGTGACCACGCACCCCAGCGGCCCGAACAGACTCGCATCGCCGCTGGCAAACAGCGCCTGCGCTACGGCGGCATCCGCCAGGCGCAACAACACCGGCGAGCCGACCGGCAACTCGACGATCAGCAACTGACGCAAGTGCGCGACTATTTCATGCGCCGGCGCGGTGCTGAACAACAGCACGCCCCATTCCTGTTGGGCGTGCTGGCGATAAAACCGCGCTACCGGATCGTCAGCGTCAGCGAGCGCCACCAGCAGCGGCGAGACGTCACGCAGGGCCGAAAACGGTGGCTGGTCGTACAGCGCAAAAGCGTTGGCGGCGGGGTCGAGCCTTCGCAGTTGCGCCGGCAAATCGGCGATCGTCGCACCGTCGAGCAGCACAAACGCCTGCTGCTCAGCCCACGGCAAACCTTCAGGCCAATCCGTCAAAAGGCTCATGCCTGGGCTGCCTCGCAGATCAGGCAACGCGAGGTCCGCGTGGTCAGCAGCGCATGCCGTTGCTGCACGGCATCGAACGTCGCCTTGAGCAACGGCGCGGCCCCCGGCAGCAACGGTTCCGCTGGCAGACACACCGTCGGCGCCCCGCCCTGCACCACCGGCACACTGCTGAAAATGCCGGCCGCGCCGACCGTCAGCCAATGCCCACCAGCAGCCAGGGTGATCTGCAGGCCGCCGCTGAAAACCACCTGCTCGCCCGCGCCGAAATGCAGCTGCTGCGCGGCACTGACGCGCTGGCTGGCGACCCGCACATGCTGCTCGCCCTGCACCCACAGATGATCGTCCTGCTTGAGTTCAGTCAGGCGATTGCCATGGGTCAGATGATGTTCTTCGTCGCGCAACTCAAGGCTGGAGACGCCGCCAATCACTTGGCTATGCAGGTTGTCGATCTGCACACGCAAGTCATTGAGCACGTGCTGCACCAAGTCGCGCTGCGCCCTGATGGAGATTTCTTCCGCGCCTTGTCGGTCCTCGATGCGCAGTTCGTTGTAACCACCGCCGCCGGGGCTGCTCTGGCTGCGCCAGATACTGCGCGTCTGTTGCGCCGGCAGGTCCAGTGGCACCGGGGTTTCGGCGTTGGGCAGGCAGGCGAGCACATGCGGTTTGTCCGGATCGCCATCGGTGAACCCCACCAGCACTTCCATACCGACGCGAGGAATCTGCACGCTGCCGTAGCGGTCATGTGCCCAGGCAGTGGCCACGCGCAGCCAGCAACTTGACCGTTCATCACGCTGGCCGTCGCGATCCCAGAGCATTTGCACTTTCACGCGGCCGTAGGCATCGCTGTAGATTTCTTCGCCGGGCGGGCCGGTCACCACCGCCAACTGACTGCCGCTGACGCGCGGTTTGACATGCTTGAGCTGCGGGCGAAACACCACGTCCCACGGCGTCGCGACGAAATGGTTGCGATAGCCCTGACTGAAACCATCTGCGTCAGCCTGCTCGGTGAACGCTTCTTCGAGCACTTGCGGCTGTTTGCCGATGTGCTCGACCTCGGTCAGCAACCATAAATCGTTGCAATCGGCGCGCGAGTAATCCGCCATGGTCATGAAACTGCCGCCGCGCATCAGCGCCTGATTGCTGCGCCCGTTAGCCAGACGATAGTCGGCACCATGGCGCTCCAGCGCACGCTGGCTGAGGTGCTTGCCGCGCTCGCGATGGGTGAACTGCCCGGGAAACTCGTAATCTTCCAGCAGCGGACCCCGCGCTGCACTGGCCTTGGCGTCCAACTGCACCGCAGGCTTTTCGAAGTGATAGTCGCGGCGCTCGACGCGGTTGGAGCGAGGCTCCAGGCGCACAGTGAACTGGTCGATAACCGGCGCATCGGCAACCAGGCCGTTGCCCTGCACATAGCGCGTCGTCACGTCGTGTTTAAGGAACGCCGTTTGATCGTCGCCGAACACCAACAGGTGCGCCTCACGGCGGTGGCGGAAGTGAAAGTGCAGGCCCTCCTCTTCGCACAGCCTCTGGATGAAGTGCAGATCGGATTCCTGGTATTGCACGCAATACACCCGCGCCGGGTACTCGGCGCTGAGCTGAAAACACCAGGCATCGGCCTGCATGCCGTGATCGCTCAACACATTGGCGATGATCTGCGGCACGCTCAGGTTCTGGAAAATCCGCTGATTGCGCCGATGCGCGAGGTAGGCAAGGTGTGGCGCCAGGGTGATCTGGTAACGGCTCAGCCGAACACCGCAATCACCCTGGCCGACCCGATAGACCAGCCCGTGCATGCCGCTACCGTCGGCACCGAAACAGAGAAAGGCCGGCCGATGCAGCAATCCTTCCAGATCCACATCGGGGCGCTCGCTGACCAGCTCGAGATCCAGTTCATAGGTCTGGTTGAGCACTTCCCGGGTGCGAAAGCCGAACACTTGAAGATCGTGGGCAACGCCTTCTATCTCGAGAGTGAAAACAACGGGCCTGCCAGCGATGCGCATCCACCTGTCCCTGTGTCTGATTGAAAGACGGGACTGTGCAACGGTGCACTGCAATGGGTGAAGTCAGAGGTTTCCCTGTTTTGCCGGTCTGCGAGCGAAAAGGACGTGGCCCACAGAGAAGCGGCCTGGATCCTACGGAAATGATCCCGAATCCTATGCCTTTCCCCTGTGGGAGCGAGCCTGCTCGCGAAAGCGGTGTGTCAGTCGGCGAATGTTTAACTGATCCACCGTCATCGCGAGCAGGCTCGCTCCCACAAGTGTTTGCGCGAGTCAGGGCAGCAAAATGATCTTGTCGCCGCCGCCCTGATTGACCTCGTCATAGCGCGCCAGCCCTTCAGCCAGCGGCACCTCCACCAAGCCCTGCGGCAGCGGCAAGCGATCCTCATCGAAGAACCGCCCGAACTGCTCGAGCATCGCCGCGCACGCCTCAACGCCGTACAACAAAGAGTTGATCCCGACCACCGAGCCGCCCTTGCGATACAGCGCCAGCGCCGGCAATTGCACGTGGCCGTCGACCGGCGCGGCGATGATGGCGATGCGGCCGAAGGTGGCCAGTGCCGCCACCGAAGCGGGCAGCCAGAAACCGGTGGTGTCGAAGATCACGTCGGCGCCGCCGCGATACACCGCGTTGACTTGGGCACCGAGGTCTTCAGGCTTATCCAGTTGAATCGTCTGATAGCCCTGCTGCTGCAGATCCGCGACCTGCTCGGGCCGGCGCGCCGCCGCCAGCAATTGCGCGCCGCGTACTTTTGCCAGGGCCAAAGCCGCGGTGGCCACTGCCCCGCCGCCGATCACCAGCAAGCGCGTATCGGCGCTGACCAGGCTGCGTTCCAGCGCATCCCACGCCGTGGTGTACGGCACGCCAAGGCTGGCCGCCTGAGCAAAACTCAAATGCGCCGGTTTGTGCGCCACGCCGCTGGCCGGCAATTTGACGAATTGCGCATGGGCGCCGTCGGCGAAGAAGCCCAGCTCGCGCCCGGTACCCCAGACTTCCTGACCGATCAGTGCTTGCGGCCCCTCGACCACCACCCCGGCAAAATCCCGCCCCGGAACCCGTGGCAGTGTGGTGTAAGGAAAACGCCCAAGGACGTTTTTCACATCGCTGGGATTGAGGCCGGCAGCCTTGATCTGCACCAGCACTTCATCGGCGCCGGGCACCGGGGTCGGAACGTCGACGACACGCAGGGAAGACAGGTCGCCGGTCTGATCGAATTGCAACGCTTTCATGGGCACATCCACCGAAAGGAAAAAGGGAAATTCAGGACAACCAGCCAGCGACCAGTTGCCGGCCCAGCGGCCACAACTGCTCACCGGCCAACATGCCGAGCAGACCGACCAGCGCGATCGCCGGTGGTGCGGGAGAACGGAAATCGAGCGCGCCGTAGAGCAGGCCGACGCCCAGGCCGATGGCCAGAGAAATGAGGTAGTTCATGGGGGGAACTCCGCCGCGAAAAGTGATTGGCAGAGTCTAGGGAAACGGGCGGAGCGGTATCGGCCAAGGACTTCTGAATTTCGGACAAAAACCCCAATTCACAAAGAACCTTGTGGGAGCTGGCTTGCCAG
>NZ_WBRZ01000214.1:0-9201 GCF_008923895.1 Pseudomonas sp. GXM4 | reverse complement strand
TTTTGAGGTGGATTGATCGTTCCCACGCTCTGCGTGGGAACGATCATCTGCTGGGCGGCGAAATATGTCTTAAGGTTCTATGCCCAATTCGTGTTTCACCAACTCAAGCAACTTCCCCGTATCAATCGGCTTGAGCAGAAAATCCACCACGCTCAAGTGCATCGCTTCGATCGCATCTTTCACGTCGGCATCGCCGGAGACGATGATGATTGGCATCGCTGCCCGTACCGATTCACGCACCTGGCGAATCAGCTCGAGGCCGTCGACATTGCCCATGCGCAGGTCGGTAATCACCAGACCGATCGAAGGCTTTTCATCGAGCATTTTCAGCGCGGTTTCACCGCTGGCTGCGGTCATGCAGCGAATGCCGTCCAGCGCGAGAATCTCCGACAACAGCTCGCGGGCGTCCTTGTCGTCGTCGACGATCAGAACACGCTGCGGCGGCAGATCAGGTTCGAGCATCACTGCGCTGAGCGCTTCCCGCTCGGCGTCGCTCAAAATATCGTGGTCGGACATGGCGCTCTCTAAATGTTCAAACAATCCCTGGCAAGTCGTCAGACATCACCGGACAGCGCTTCAATGTGCACTTCGTCGGAATTTTTTCCAAGTGCCCAAGGCAAGCTTTTCCGAGCTTTTGCGTAGGTTATTTCCGAAAATCGGCCAATGGTGGCAAAACCTAGACTTACGTCCAATGGGCACCCTGCCCGCCGGGGTCGACCATGGTCGCAACGATCCGACAACAACAATTCGAAAAAGACTGCGGTAATGGTTATGAGCAAAGCGGACGCCTTCACCCAGGCAGGGAAAACCGCGGTGTTGCAGAACATTCAGGGCACCCTGCAATTCCTCCAGCGCTTCCCGCCCTTCAATCAGATGGAACATGCCCACCTCGCCTATCTGGTGGAGCAATGTCAGCTGCGTTTTTTTGCCCAGGGCGAGAGCATCATCAAACCGGCCGACGGCCCGGTGGAACACTTTCATATCGTCAAACAGGGTCGGGTGGTCGGCGAACGCCAGCACATCACCAAGCCCGGCACCGAGACCACCTTCGAAATCACCACCGGCGAATGCTTTCCGCTGGCGGCGCTGCTCGGTGAGCGCGCCACACGCACCGAACATCTGGCGGGCGAAGACACCTTCTGCCTGCAACTGAACAAACTGGCGTTCATCAAACTGTTCGCCCTTTCCAGCGCCTTCCGCGATTTCGCCTTGCGTGGGGTGAGCAGCCTGCTCGATCAGGTCAACCAGCAAGTCCAGCAAAAAGCCGTGGAGACCCTCGGCACCCAATACTCGCTGAACACTCGTCTCGGTGAACTCGCGATGCGCCATCCGGTGACTTGCAGCGCCGAGACGCCGCTGCGTGAAGCGGTGAAGCTGATGCACGAGCAACAGGTCGGCAGCATCGTCGCGGTGGATGAGCACAAGACGCCGCTGGGGATTTTCACCCTGCGCGATTTGCGCCATGTGGTCGCCGAAGGTGTCGGTGATTTCAGCGACGCCATCGAACAGCACATGACTCGATCACCGTTTTATCTGTCGCCGGATCACAGTGCCTTCGATGCGGCGATCGCCATGACCGAGCGGCACATCGCCCACGTCTGTCTGGTCAAGGATCAACGCCTGTGCGGTGTAGTGTCCGAGCGTGATCTGTTCTCCCTGCAAAGAGTCGATCTGGTCCACCTCGCCCGGACCATCCGCAGCGCGCAACGGATCGAGCAACTGGTGACCTTGCGCGGCGAGATCGGCCAACTGGTCGAGCGCATGCTCGCCCACGGCGCGTCGTCGACGCAAATCACCCACATCATCACCCTGCTCAACGATCACACGGTGTGCCGGGTCATCGAACTGACCCTCGCGGAAAAGGGCGACCCGGGTGTGCCGTTCAGTTGGCTGTGTTTCGGCAGCGAGGGCCGGCGCGAGCAGACGCTGCACACCGACCAGGACAACGGCATCCTGTTCGATGCTCGCGATGCCGCGCACGCAGCAGAAATACGCGGCAAGCTGCTGCCGATTGCCCAGCAGATCAACCAGAGCCTGGCGCAGTGCGGCTTTACCCTGTGCAAGGGCAACATCATGGCAGGCAATCCCGAGCTGTGTCTGTCGCGGGCCGAATGGGCACGGCGCTTTGCCGCGTTCATCCGCGAAGCCACGCCGGAGAACCTGCTGAGCTCGAGCATTTATTTCGACCTGCGCGTGGTCTGGGGCGATGAGCAAGGCTGCGAGCAATTGCGCCGGGGCATCCTCGATCAGGTCGCTGACAACCGTCTGTTCCAGCGCATGCTCGCCGAAAATGCGCTGCGCAATCGCCCTCCCGTGGGGCGCTTCCGTGAGTTCGTGCTGGCACGCAAGAACGGCGAGAAGGCCACGCTGGATCTGAAGATCCAGGGCCTGACGCCGTTCGTGGACGGCGCCCGTCTGCTGGCGCTGGCCAACGGCATTGACGCCAACAACACCCTCGAACGCTTTCGCCAACTGGTCGATAAAGAGGTCATCGAGCCGCTCGACGGCGCGGCGTATGAAGAGGCCTATCACTTCATTCAGCAAACGCGGATGCAGCAGCATCAGTTGCAGACCCGGGAGAACCAGCCGTACTCCAACCGCGTCGATCCCGACAGCCTCAATCATCTCGACCGGCGCATCCTGCGCGAATCCCTGCGCCAGGCGCAGCGCCTGCAAAGCAGCCTGACCTTGCGGTATCAGCTATGAGCCTGTTCTCCTGGCTACGCCCGGCCAGCCCCGTGGTGTCGGCGGACTTGCAGCAGCGGCTGGCGAAGCTGCCGGCGCTTGCCGAGCTGAGCGAATGCAGCCTGCGCGAGCAGCGCTGGGTGGTGCTGGACCTGGAAACCACCGGCCTGAATATGAGCAAGGATCGGGTCCTGTCGATCGGCGCGGTGGTGGTCGAGGACGGCGCGATCGATTTCAGCCAACAGTTCGAGCGCACACTGCAATGTCGCGAACTGAAGCTCAGCCCCAGCGTACTGATTCACGGCCTCGGCCCTAGTGCAATTGCCGCAGGCAGCGACCCAGCGGAAGCGTTGCTGGAGTTGCTGGAGTTCATCGGCGACAGCCCGGTGCTGGCGTTTCATGCGCCGTTCGATCAGCACATGCTCGGGCGCGCAGTGAAGGAACACTTGGGGCATAAGCTGCAGCATGTGTTTCTGGATGTGGCGGACATTGCGCCGCTGTTATGTCCGCAGGCGCAGATTCGCGAGGCCGGGCTGGATGAGTGGATCGAATGGTTCCGGCTTGAAGTGTTCGAGCGGCATAACGCGAGTGCCGATGCGCTGGCCACGGCGGAGTTGGCGTTGATTCTGTTCAGCCGGGCGCGGGCGCAGCAGATTTACAGTCCGTTGCAGTTGCAGCAGCGGTTGAGCCAGTGGAAGCGGCGGCAGCAAACTCACTCTTTCTAGCACTACCCCTGTAGGAGCTGCCGCAGGCTGCGATCTTTTGATTTTATAAACAGCAAGATCAAAGGATCGCAGCCTTCGGCAGCTCCTACAGAGGCATGCAACCTTATCACCTGACCAGTGGCCAATTGCTAACCATTCCCACCTCTGCCAGAATCGCGAACTATTCTCGTTAGTTAACATTTCCCAATCGGTGATGTCCGGTGTCGTCAGTGCCCAACCCCCACAATGAGCTCGTCGGTGCGATGTATCGCGACCATCGCGGTTGGCTGCTGGCGTGGTTGCGGCGCAATGTGGCGTGTCCGCAGCGCGCCGAGGACCTGAGCCAGGACACGTTCGTGCGCCTGCTCAACCGCGACGAACTGCTGACGCCGCGCGAACCTCGGGCATTTCTGGTGGCGATCGCCAAAGGCCTGTTGTTTGACTACTTCCGCCGCGCCGCGCTGGAACAGGCCTACCTCACCGAACTGATGCTGATCCCCGAAAACGAACAGCCGTCGGTGGAAGAACAGCAAATGATCCTCGACGACCTAAAGGCCATCGACCGTCTGCTCGGCAAGCTGTCGACCAAGGCTCGTGCGGCCTTCCTGTATAACCGCCTCGACGGCCTCAGCCACGGCGAAATCGCCGCCAGACTCGGCGTCTCGGTGCCGCGCGTGCGGCAGTATCTGGCCCAAGGCCTGCGCCAGTGTTACATCGCCCTTTACGGTGAGCCGACATGACCGCGGCCAGTTCGCGGCCCGTGCCGGCGCATGTGCTGGACGCGGCGATTGCCTGGCAATTGACCCTCGATTCGAGCACCGCACTGGAGCGCGAGGAATTCGCCAAGTGGCACGCGGCACATGAAGAACATGCCCGCGCCTGGCGCCAGTTGGGCATGCTCGATCAGCGCTTCAGCGTCGCCAAGGGCCCGGCCCGAAGTGCGTTGCTGCAATCGCGCGAAGGCATTCGTCCTCGCATGCGCAAACTCGGCAGTGGGCTGGCCAGCGTCGTGGTAATCATCGGGCTCGGGCTGTTTGTCAGTGAGCGCTACCTGCCGCTGGATTACTGGCTCGCCGATCAGCGCACCGCCACCGGTGAACAGCGCACCGTGCGCCTGTCCGACGGCACTCTGCTCAACCTCAATACCCACAGCGCGGTCGACGTACGCTTCGATGACGAACGCCGCTTGATCGTGTTGCAGGAAGGCGAAATTCTCGTCGAGACCGGGCATGGCGACGCGCGGCCGTTTATCGTCGAAACCCGCGAGGGCAGCATGCGTGCGCTGGGCACGCGGTTTCTGGTCAAGCGCGAGAACGATGGCACACGCCTGAGCGTGTTGCAGTCAGCGGTGGCGGCACATGCCCAGGCCAACCCGCAAGAACAGATTCTGCGCGAAGGCCAGCAGGTGTTGCTGCGCAGTGACGGGCTGGGCTCGATTGCCGCCCTCGCCCCCGGCGCCGATGCCTGGACGCGCGGCATGCTGGTGGTGGACAACGCCCGGCTGGGCGATCTGGTGCACGAGTTGGGGCGCTATCGTCGTGGCCATCTGGGTGTGGCGCCGGAAATGGCCGATCTGCGCATTACCGGCAGTTTTCCGTTGCATGACACCGACAAGGCACTGAGTGCATTGCTGCCGACTCTGCCAGTGCAGATCGAGCGGCATACGCCGTATTGGGTCACCGTGGCGAAGGCGGAGCCCTCCGCCCCTTGACATGATCGTTCCCACGCTCTGCGTGGGAATGCAGCCCGGGACGCTCTGCGTCCCTGCCGAAGCGGACGCAGAGCGTCCAATGAGGCATTCCCACGCGGAGCATGGGAACGATCAATGTGGGAGCGAGCCTGCTCGCGAAGGCGCCATCAGCCGCACAACCATTTCCCGCAAAAAAGAATTTCCACCCAGCCCTATCACTTTTCCAATCTCGTCCGGCACACAGGCAATTGAGAAATATTTCCATTCAGGAGCCGCCGTATGTCCCGTTCGCCAGACACCTTGTTGCGCCCCAGTCTGCTGGCTTTTGCCATCGCTTTCGGCACGCCGCTGATCAGCAGCCCGTTGCTCGCCGCTGAGCAAGCGTCCAGCGTGCGCGCCTACAACCTGCCGGCGGCGCCGCTGTCGACCACCCTGAACCAGATCGCCAGCCAGGGCGGCCTCGCCCTGTCGCTCAATCCTGCGCTGGCCGCCGGCAAAACCTCGGCGCCGGTCAACGGCCAGTACGACGCCGCCGGCGCCCTGCGCGCGGCTTTGCGCGGCACCGGTCTGCAACTGGAACAGAGCAGCGCCGGCACTTACACCCTGGTGGCCGTGCCGGAAGGCACGCTGGCCCTGCCGGAAACTTCGGTCATCGGCGTGGAAAACTTCGAAAGCGCGTGGGGCCCGGTCGAAGGCTACACCGCGACTCGCACCGCCGCCGGCACCAAGACCGACACCGCGCTGGTCGAAGCACCGCGTTCGATTTCGGTGGCAACCCGTCAGCAAATGGACGACCGCAGCGTGCACAGCCTCGATGACGCGGTGCGCTACATGCCGGGCATCACCGCCAGCAGCTACGGCAGCGACACCCGTGCCGACTGGCTGCGCGTACGCGGTTTCGAACCGACCCAGTTCCTCGATGGCCTGCCGCTGCCCAAAGGCGTGTACGCCAACCCGAAACAGGAAACCTGGAACCTCGACCGCCTCGCCCTGCTGCGTGGCCCGGCCTCGTCGGTGTACGGCCAGACCCCGCCGGGTGGTTTGCTCGACATGGTCAGCCGCCGCCCGAGCGCTGAAGCCAGCAGTGAAATCCAGCTGCAATACGGCAGCGATAACCACCGCCAGATCAACTTCGCCAGCACCGGCAAGATCGATGACGCCGGGCAGTTTCTCTATGGCCTCAGCGGCGTGGTGCGCGACAGCGGCACCCAGGTCGATCACGTCGACAACAAGCGCTACAACATCGCGCCGAGCCTGACGTGGAACATCGATGACGACACCAAACTCACTCTGCTGAGCCAGTTCACCCGCGACGACACCGGCATCACCAGCCAGTTTCTGCCGATCCAGGGCACGAAGATCAAATCGCCGCTCGGTGATATTTCCCATCACAAGAATCTCGGCGATCCGGATTGGGAATACTACGACCGCACCTACTACGCGCTGGGTTATGCCTTCGAACATCGATTGAACGATGTCTGGCAGTTCAAACAGAACCTGCGCTACACCAAGTCGGACCTGTCGTTCCAGTCGCTGACCCCTGGTTCCTATCCGTTCACCACCGTGGATGCAGAAGGCAACGTCGGCCGCACCAGCACCAGCGTCGACGAAGACATCAGCCAGTTTGCCGTGGACAACAACTTCCAGGCCGACTTCGCCACGGGTGAGATTCGCCACACCTTGCTGCTGGGTCTGGATCACCAGCGCAGCAACACCAACTACACCTCGATCTTTGGCGATGGTCTGCAAACCAACGTCATCAACCCGATCTACGGCCAGCCGATCGTACGTCCGGCGCGCTCCACGGCGTTTTACGACTACAACCAGAAGACCTACCAGACCGGTCTCTACGTGCAGGACCAAATGGCTCTCGACCAGTGGCGCCTGACCCTCGGCGGCCGTGAAGACTGGGTCCACACCAGCACCCAATTCATCAACCAGAGCGACGCCACCAACACCCAGCGCGACAAGAAATTCAGCGGCAACGCGGCGCTCAGCTACGTCTTCGATAACGGCTTCGTGCCGTACCTGTCCTACGCCGAATCGTTCCAGCCGACGACGGGCGCCGATGCCACCTCGACCGGCTCGCTCAAGCCAACCGAAGGCAAGCAGTGGGAACTGGGCATCAAATACCAGCCTCCGGGCAGCAAGACCCTGCTGACCGCCGCCGTGTATGACCTGACCCAAAAGAACGTCGCGGTGAACACCTTCGTCAACAACGTCTCGGTGACCAGCCAGACCGGCGAAGTGAAGGTCAAAGGCCTGGAGCTCGAAGCCGTGTCGGATGTGACCGACAACCTCAAAGTCATCGCCGCCTACACCCTGGCCAAATCCGAAGTGCAAAAAGGCGTCGACAAGGGAAATCGCCTGCAACTGATGCCCAACCAACAAGCCTCGCTGTGGACCGACTACACCTGGCACGCCGGCGTGCTCGACGGTTTCGGCATTGGCGCCGGCGTGCGCTACACCGGCAATACCTACGGCGACAAGGCCAACACCTGGCTGGGCAAGGCTGACGCCTACACCGTGTTCGACGCCAGCGTGCATTATGATCTCGGCCGTCTGGACAACAGCCTCAAAGGTGCGTCGCTGGCGGTGAATGCGACCAACCTATTCGACAAGGACTACATTTCCACCTGCGACAGCTTCTACTGCTACTACGGCGACCAGCGCAGTGTCGTCGCCAGCGCCACTTACAAGTGGTAAGCCAGTGAGCTGAAACAGGCCCTGTTCCCAGGCCGTCCGTACCGGACGGCTTTGGTGTTTTTGAAGGTCATGCAATGAAAAGTAAAACCATCCGCCGCTGGTCGTTCATCCACACCTGGACCAGCCTGATCTGCACGGTGTTTCTGCTGATGCTGGCGCTGACCGGTCTGCCGCTGATTTTCAGCCACGAGATTGATCACGCGCTGGGCAACGCCCCGGAACTGCGCGAGATGCCGGCCGACACGCCGCAACTCGACCTGCAGCAACTGGTCGATGCCGCGCAGAAACATCGCCCGGGCGAAGTCATGCAGTACTTCGGTTATGACGACGAAGAGCCGAACGCGGCGTTCGCGATCATGGCCAGGACGGCCGACACCGAGCCGAACTCTTCGCACACCTTCATGCTCGATGCGCGCACTGGCGAAGCGCTGGAAACCCCTTCGGCCAACGGTGGCTTGATGCTGTTCATCCTGCGCCTGCACGTCGACATGTTCGCCGGGCTGCCGGGCAAGCTGCTGCTGGCGTTCATGGGTCTGTTGTTTGTCGTGGCGATCGTGTCCGGCACGGTGCTGTACCTGCCGTTCATGCGCCGCTTGAAATTCGGCACCGTGCGCCAGGACAAATCGACAAGACTGCGCTGGCTCGATCTGCACAATTTGATTGGTGTCGTGACCCTGACCTGGTGCCTGGTGGTGGGCGTGACCGGAGTGATCAGCGCCTGCGCCGACCTGCTCATCGCTGCCTGGCGCAACGACGCGTTGACCACGCTGATCGCGCCGTATCGCGATGCGCCGCCGCTGACCCAACTGGCGCCGGCTACGCGGTTGCTCGACATCGCCGAAGAAGTCGCACCGGGGATGAAGCCGGATTTCATCGCCTTCCCCGGCACGCGCTTTTCCAGCGAGCACCATTACTCGGTATTCATGAAGGGCGGCACGCACCTGACTTCGCACCTGCTGACGCCGGTGCTGATCGACGCCACGACACTTCAAGTCACCGCCGTGGCGGAACGGCCGTGGTACATGGACGCCATGGGCATGTCGCAGCCGCTGCATTTTGGTGACTACGGCGGCATGCCGATGAAGATTCTCTGGGCGACGCTGGATGTGCTGACGATCATCGTGCTGGCCAGTGGCGTTTATCTTTGGGTAGTGCGGCGCAAGGCGGCCAAGCCTGTTCTGGAACCGGCGGAGGCCTCGGCATGAAGCCGCGTCAGTCGAGTTTCTGGAAGGTTTTCAGCACACCGATCGTGATCGCCCTGCTCAGTGCGGCGGGGCTGTTTGCGGCGTTGCTGGGGGATGGAATCTGGGATGCGTTGAGCTGGGTCGGGCTTGGCGTGCCGGCATTTCTGGCGATAAGAGGTTTTCTGCCGCGAAGCTGAGAATCCCTTGTGGGAGCGAGCCTGCTCGCGAAAGC